>JACQRN010000191.1 GCA_016206515.1 Planctomycetota bacterium
CCGCGCAAACGCCCGTTCCATACGGTGATGCCGGGGATGCTCACGCGCCCCGACGGCTCCCTCCTGGGTCCGTTCGGTGTGATGGGGGGCGTGATGCAGCCGCAGGGGCACCTCCAGGTCGTGGTCGCCCTCGTCGACGACGCGCTCGATCCCCAGGCGGCGCTCGACCGGCCGCGGTTCTGCATCGCCACGCCGGAGGAGGGGGCGGTTGTGCGGATCGAGGCGCCGATCCCGGAGGTGACCCTCTCGGCGCTCGCGCGGCTCGGCCACCCCGTGCGCGGGCCGCTTTCGGGGATCGAGGCGCAGGCGGTGTTCGGGCGCGGGCAGGTCATCCTTCGCGATCCGGACGGGATGCTCCGCGGCGGGAGCGATCGGCGGTGCGACGGGTGCGCGGGGATGGCCTAGATCGTTTCCTCCGGAGGGGGGGCCGCAGGTAGGTCCAACAGCGTCGCAGCGTCGGATTCCGGGAGCGCCTCGACATCCCGCAATTTTCTCTCCAGGACGTGCCGTCGGGTGTGCGTCGCATCGACCGCACTGGCAGCCTCCTGGAGTTTCTTCTGCACCTTGTCGATGGCATCGCCGAACTTCTCGAATTCGGTTTTCACGGCGCCGAGGGTTTTCCAGACCTCGCTGGAACGCTTCTCGATCGCCAGCGTGCGGAACCCGAGCTGGAGGGAATTGAGGAACGCCCCGAGCGTGGTGGGCCCCGCCACCGTGACGCGATAATCGCGCTGAAGTGATTCGACGGTGCCGTTTTTGCGCAGGACCTCCGCGTAGAGCCCCTCGGAGGGAAGGTAGAGGATCGCGAAGTCGGTGGTATGCGGTGGGTCGATGTACTTGTCCCGGATGTCCCGCGCGCACGAGCGCACGCGCTCCTCGAGTGCCTTCGAGGCGGCGGCGACGCCGGCGACATCGGCGCGCTCGGAGGCCTCGACGAGCCGTTGATAGTCCTCGATAGGGAACTTCGCATCGACCGGCAGCCGGACCGGCGAGTCCGTACCGTTGCGTCCGGGGAGGCGGATCGCGAACTCCACGAACTCGCGCGACCCCTCCTTGGTACGGACGTTCGTCTCGAATTGCGACGGCGCCAGGATCTGCTCGAGGAGATTGCCGAGTTGCACTTCGCCCCATGTCCCGCGGGTCTTGACGTTCGTCAGGACCTTCTTGAGATCCCCTACGCCTCCTGCGACCGCCTGCACCTCGCCAAGTCCTCGGTGGACCTGCTCCAAGAGCCCCTGCACGGTCCGGAAAGACTCTCCCAGTCTTCGCTCGAGCGTCTCGTGGAGTTTCTCGTCCACGGTGCGGCGCATCGCCTCCAGTTTCTGCGCATTGTCCTGCTGGATGTCCGTCAGCCTCCGCTCCACGGTCCCGCGGAGATCCTCCAGGCTCTTCTCGCTCCGATCGGCCAGTTCCCGGAGCCGGGAGGACATGTCGTCGAGACCCGTTCGCAGCAGGGCCGCGGCATCCTGGGCGGCCTGACGTTGCGCGGTGCCCGTCTTCTCCAGGGTTGCGGATACCTCCTGGCGTAGATCCCTCGCCGCGGCGGTCGTCGCGTCCCGCCCGAGGGCGTGCTCCTCCCGCAGCGCCCGGTGGATCGCTTCCAGGCGCCCCTCGAGCGCGGCGGTCTGGGGCCCCTGCCGCCGAAGGAGCGCGGCGACCTGCAGCGCCAGGACGAGCGCCAGGAGGACGACCGCGACGACGCCGAGCGTTTCCGCCATCCGGACGCCCATCTTATCGGAAGGGGGTGACAGGTTTCCTCGCCGCGCGGCCGTCGCGACGCCGTTTTTGTCCGACCCCTCGCGTAAGGTGACCCTCGCGAAAGGGGGAACCATGGACGAATCTCTGGAAGGGACCTTGCAGGGGGCGGAGGTGGGCTGGGAGACCGATGCGCACGGCTCCGAGCGGTGCGACCGCGAGCGGCGCGACCACAGGAAGAGGGTGGCTTCGCTCGACGCGGCGATCCGGCTGGCGCAGGTTGTCTCGGGGCGGTTTCCGCAGGCGGCGCTCGGGGGGCTCGCGTCGGACCTGCGCGAGGTGCGCGCCTACATCGGTCGGATGCCCCGGACGCGGGGCGCCGCGTAGGGGCGCCCTGGGGCCGTCGTCTCGGGGAGGATCACTCCCCGACGATCAGCGTCGTGCGGGACTCCTGCGCCGCGATCCCCGCGTTGTGGCCGTGGAGAAGCATGCTCCGGTGATGGCCCGGGGAGTGCCGCCAGCCGCCGACGCTCCCGGCGGCGTCCGCGGCGCTCGATACGTTCTCCCGGATCTGTTGGGTATATCCGGCCGCCCCGGCGCGGATCTCCGCGGTGGACCCGTTGTTTCCGGTATGTCCTATGAAGTTGTGCGCGACCATGTCGCGCGTATGCACCTGCGCGGCCCGGTAGAGCGCCTCGTGCAACTCGAGAGGGACTCTCCCCATGAGGATGCGGTAATCGTTGATGAGCCGGATCGCCTCGATTTCCCGTTCGGACATCCCCAGGTCGCGTGCGGTCTGGACGTTCCGTTCGAGGATCTGCTGGTGGGGCCTCGGCAAGAGGGGGCGGGCCTCGGAGTCGACCAGGGACCGGTCGGCGAGCGCCTGTACGGTCTCGGCCACGGCGTGTCCGCACCGCTCCAGGTAGGACTCCATCTCCTTTGTCTCATCGAGGATGCGCTGGAGATCCGGCTGTTCGAGGATCCAGGCGCCCGGGGTGTAGCAGGATTCGACCTCCGCGACGAGCCGGTCCGCCTCCTCGTTCTGCCTCGGCGTGTACCCCTCCGTGGGGTAGAGGGACTCGCTCCCGATGTAGGCGATCGCCTCCTTGCGCGCCCGGGCGAGGTCCGCCCCACGGCGTTGCAGGAGCCCACGGATCGCGCCCGGGGCGAGGCGTTGCCCGGCCCCGCGCAGGAGATCCGCATGCCGTCCCTGCACCGCGGCGAGGACATCCTCCCGCAGCGCCGGCCGGATCCGGACGATCCGGTCGAACAGCGCGCGCCTCGCCTCGCGGTCCCTCGGGGTGCGCGCGCGGCGCACCGCGTCCAGGAACGGATCCTGGAGCGATTCCCACGATTCGGCGGCGGCGGGGACCTCCGGGTCGGCGTGGGGGGAGCGGACCGGAGCGCCCAGGGCCAGGGTGAGAAGGGGGACGGCGATCCACGGCCTGCGCATGGCGGACTCCTTTGCCCCTTTGCAGACAGGGCCGACCCGGATGATAGTATTCCGCGCCCGGCCATGTCCTGTCCCTTCTGCGGCAAGGAGAATCTCGACGGCGCGTCCTTCTGCGCGCATTGCGGGAAGGGGATCAAGAAGTCCGTGCAATCGGTTCCTCCCGCGATCGCGCAGGCGGTCGTCCTGCCTCCGGCCGTTCCCGCGGCGGTCGTGCTCTCGCGGGGGATCCCGTCCGCCGTCCCGCTCGCGCACGGCGCCGCGCCGGAGGGATCCAGCCGGGCGATCGTCGTGGCGGTGTCGGTGGCGCTCGCGAGCGTCGTCCTCCTCGGCGGGGGGTGGCTCATCTCCCGTGGGATCCTGGGGCTCCCCCCGAACGAATGAACGCCCGCTTCCTGATCCTGGCTTGCGCGCTCTTTCCCCTCGTCCCCACCTTGGCGGATGGCCCGGTCACGAGGCTGCCGACCTTTCTCGATTTCTCGACCTGGAAGGAGGGGATGGAGCACGTCGGTGGGACGACCTGGGTCGAGGTCTGCTCGTCCGCCGCCGCGCGGGCGCTCTCGGCGGGGCTCGGGGAGAACGTGATCCCCGGCGCCTTCACCGCGCCCGACGAGTTCGAGGATTCCGAGGCGTTCACGCGCGTGACCGGGGGGCGCACCATCGCCTTCGAGGTCGCGATCCGCGACGCGAACGCCCGCGCCGGGCGCGCCGAAGTGCGGCGCCCCGATCCGTCCCCCGCCCAGAGCATGGACGCACTCGTCGAGGTCGAGCCTGCCTACGTCACCGCGACGGAGCTGAAGAAGCGGGTGAACGCCGCCGGCGACCGGATCCCGCCCGAGGAGAGGCTCCGGTTGGAGGGGGAGTTCCGGGGGTTGGAGATCGCCTGGGGTCGCCCGCGCCACGATAGCGGAGCGCGAAGCGGTCCGCTGGCGCGGGCGACGGGCGGCCACGGAGGGCCGCCCCGGGTAACGCCAGAAAGTGGCCAAGGGCCATGGATGGCCCCCCATAGATGGACTGCTGTTTGACCCGCCCCGTCTGACGCCCGCCCGGGGATGAACCCCGCTCTACCGCGACAACCCCTTGCACCGCTCGGCGAAGGTCCCTGCGGCGATCTCGCGTTCCTCTCCACCGGGATAGGCAGTCTGCCGTTCCTTCCCGCCCGCGGCGCGGTCCTCGCCGATCGTCGCCGTGCGGCCGTCGGACAGGAGGCACGATGCGCCCCCGCCCGCGGGGAGTGTGATCGTCGTCGCGTCGGGTGCCACCGCCAGGTGCATCTCGGCGGTCGCCCGGAACGGCCCCGCGTGCGGGGTGCGCACGGGAAGGGCGCCCGTCACGCGCGCGCTCCCGGCGTGGAGGGTGACGGCGGCACTCGCGGAGGCGTCATAGGGGACCTCCAGGGTCGATCCGGGCCCAAGCTCGACGACGGAGCCGTCCTCCATCTCGACGAGCGCCCAGGCGCCCTCCTCGGTGCGCAGGGAGTCCCCGGGAAGGAGCGTCATGCCGGCCTGCGGGACCGGATCGACCGAGAACGAGCGGACGCGCTGGAGGGTGCCGCGCAGCGAGAGGACGATGGGGGATTCCCGAAGGCGGGTGACGGACCCTTCCCAGCGCCGGATCTCGTCGCGCAGCAGGCGCAGGCGCCGCACCGAGTCGGTGGCGCGACCCAAGGTCGTGGCGATCGCGTCGAGGGCGGGCTTCTTCCCGCCGGTCATGCGCGAGGAGGCCTCCCGCAGGGTCTGGCGGCTCTCCCGCGCGCGGGCGAGGGCGGCCTCGGCGTCGGCGATCAGCAGGTCGAGGTACGTCCCTTGCGCCGCGCGGCGCGCGGGGTCGGAGGAGCCGGAGGGGTCGATCCGCTCGCGGCGCGCGCGCGCCGCGGCCAGGTCGGACTCCAGCCCCGCGAGCCGCTCCTCCAGGACCCTCGCGCTGTCGAGGAGGTCCCTGCGGTCCTCGATCGCCGCGCCGCAGAGCGTCCCGCACTCGGAGAGGAGCGCCTCCGCGCGCGCCTGCGCGCGCGCGAGGTCGGCGAGCGCCTCGTCCCCCTTCTGGGCCTCCCCCAGGGAGCGGGCCGCTTCCTCGCGGGCGGCGAGGGCCGATGCGTCGCCGCAGGCGAGGCGCAGCGCCGCGAGCCGGTACGCCTCCCGCGCGCGCGCGGCGGCCTCGCCGGTCCGCGCGGCGTGCCACGCCTTCCACGCCTCGGCGCGGACCGCGTCGGTGCGTCCGGCCAGGCCGTCGAGCGTCTCGAGAATCTGCGCGTCGGTCGGTTCCTCCCGCGCCCCAGCGCCGCCCGATGCCGGAGAACCCGACAGGCATGTCGCCAGGATGACGATCCACGCGGACCGTCGCCCATGTCCCGATCCCCTCGCCGCGCGCATCCGGTTCTCATTCCTCATTCCGCGTTCCTCGTTCCGGTCCCTACTTCGCGATCTCCGTCGCCGCCTCCCGCGCGAGGCGGTGGATCACGTTCCATTCCTCGTAGGTCCGCCAGAGGTCGGCGACCGCCTGGCCGACCGCGTCGACCGAGCGCGTCAGGTCCGTCTGCAGGCGCTCGAGCGTCCCCATCGCGTCGCGCTGGTCGGCTTCCAGCCGCTCGATCTCGTAACGGGTCGTCTGCAGGTCGGACTCGGACGTGGAGAGCTCCCAGCGCAGCGAGGAGAGCTGCCCGTCGATCTGGAGGGCGCGGTCGTTGTAGGCGGACTGTTCGCTGCGCCAATCCTCGAGCGCCTTCCCGTCCACGTGCGTCAGGGTCCAGGTGATCGTATAGTGTCCCGCCGCGTCGGGCGGCGTCTCGTCCCGGCGGACGTACGCCCCGGGGTAGCGCCCCTGGAACGCGGCGATGTCCCCCTCGCTCGGGGTGGCCGGGACGACGTCCCGCCAGTCGACGCAGATCGGGTCGATCCGGTTGGCGATCGCCTGCGAGGCGGCCAGGGCGGACTGCATCTCCTGCTCCGTGGACTGGACCTGGGCGCGGCGCGGGGCGAGCGCCTGCTCCTTCTGCGAGGCGAGGGTGCGCAGGTCGGCTAGGCGCGTCTCCCTCGACGTGTTCTCCTGCCGGATCCGCTCCATCTGGGGGGCGTAGTTCTCCAGGGACTGCACCTGCGTCCGGAACCCCGCGACGGCCTGCTGCGTGGTCCCCTCCAGGAGCGCCGCCTGCCGCTCGATGTGGCTGAAGTATTCCAGCCGCCCGCGCCACTGGCCGAGCGTCACGGGGTCCCCTCCGCGCGGACCGGAGTACGCCGGGGGGAACATCTGGTCGAAGTCGCCGCGCATCGCCTCGGGGACGTCCTCCCTCGTCAGGGCGCGGCGACGGTCGCCCGATCGCGTGTCGATCCCCTGGCGGCCGGATTCCGAGACATCCTCGTTGGTCCCCTCGATCTCCAGGTCCGCCCCGCGCGGCACCCCGAGTTCGCCGGCGATCTGGTTCAGCTGCCGCCACGCCGCCCCCTGCGGATCCCCGGCCGGGACGCGGTCCTCCATCAGGCGGCGCCGGGCGTCCTCGGCGCGGCGGGAGAG
>JACQRN010000198.1 GCA_016206515.1 Planctomycetota bacterium
CGACCGCGCGCGTCCCGGAGGCGTACGGCGCCTTCTCGAAGATCCCGGGAGGCCCGTTCCAGAAGATCGTCCCCGCCCCGGCGGCCGCCTTCGCGAACCGCGCGCGGGTCCTCGGGCCGATGTCGACGCCGACCCGCCCGGGGGCGATCGGACCCTCCTCGACCCGCGCGGAAGACGGGTCGTCGATCTTTGCGACGGTCACATGGTCCTCGGGAAGGAGAAGCTCCACCCCGCGCTCACGGCAGCGCCGCAGGAGCGAGCGGCAGGTGTCGTCCATGCCGGACTCCTTCTTGGAGGCGCCGGTCGCGACCCCCTGCGCGGCGAGGAGCGTGTACGCCATCGGCCCCCCGACGCACATCGTCTTGAGCTTCGGCAGGAGCGCCTCGAGCACCGGCAGCTTGTCGGAGACCTTCGCGCCGCCGAGGAACGCGACGAACGGAGGCTCGGGATCCCCTCGAAGGGACAGGAACTGCGCGACCTCCTCGCGCAGAGCGTCCCCCGCCGCCGACGGGAGGCGCTCCGGCACGCCGACGATCGAGGCATGAGCGCGGTGCGAGGCGCCGAACGCCTCGTTGACGTACGCATCCGCGAGAGCGGCGAGCGCGGCGGCGAACGCGCCGTCGTTCGCCTCCTCCCCGGCGTGGTAGCGCAGGTTCTCCACGAGGAGCACGCCGCCGGGCTTCAGGTCGCGGCACCTCCCGGGCGCCTCGGCGATCGCGTTCCCCCCCCAGGCGACCTCCACGCCGAGCAGGGACCTCAGGGGGCCGAGCAGGACCTTCAGGGAGAACCGCGGGTCCGGCTTCCCGTCCGGGCGCCCCAGGTGTGAGGCGAGCACGACCGAGCGGCCGTCGCGTCGCAGGACGTCCAGGGTCGGCCGCGTCCGGACGATCCGCGTCGCGTCCGTCACGCGCTCCCCGTCGAGCGGGACGTTGTAATCGACGCGGACCAGGACGCGGCGGGCCTCGCGCGGCAGCGAAGCGAGGGCGGGCAGGTCGCCCGGGCTCAAGCGCCCTGGCGCCCCATCAGGAGGAGCAGGTCGACGAGCCGGTTGGAGTATCCCCACTCGTTGTCGTACCAGCCGACGACCTTCACGAAGCGGTCCGAGATCATCATCGTCGACCCCGCATCGAACACGCACGAGGAGGGGTCGCCGACGCAGTCGCTGCTGACCAGGGGGTCCTCGCTGTAGCGAAGGTATCCCTTCAGTTCCCCCTCCGCGGCGCGCTTCATCGCGGCGTTCACCCCCTTCACATCCGCGGGGCGTTCGAGGCAGGCGACCAGGTCCACCACCGATCCGTCCGGGACCGGGACGCGCATCGCCATGCCGTTGAGCTTGCCCTTCAGCTCCGGGATCACCTCGCCGACCGCCTTCGCTGCGCCCGTGCTCGTCGGGATGATGTTCAGCCCCGCCGCGCGCGCACGGCGCAGGTCTTTGTGCGGGAGGTCCAGAATCTGCTGGTCGTTCGTGTAGGCGTGCACCGTCGTCATGAACCCCTCGCGCACGCCGAACGCCTGGTGCAGGACCTTCGCCATCGGGGCGATGCAGTTGGTGGTGCACGAGGCGTTCGAGACGATCGCGTGGGACGCCTGCAGGACGCGCTCGTTGACCCCCATCACGATCGTGGCATCGACATCCTCACGCGCCTTCGCGGGAGCCGACAGCAGGACCCGCCGGGCCCCGGCGGTCAGGTGCTTGGAGGCGAGGGAGCGCGCGAGGAACAGCCCCGTGCTCTCCAGGACGACATCGACCCCCAGGCGCTTCCACGGAAGCTCCGCGGGATCCCGTACGGAGAGGACATCGATCCGCGCCCCGTCGACCGTCAGGACGCTCCCGTCGAGGGCGACCTCCCCCGGATAGCGGCCGTGCACCGAGTCGTACTTCAGCAGGTGCGCGAGCGTCGCGGCGTCGGTCACGTCGTTGACCGCGACCACCTGGAGGTCCGCGCCCCTGCGCCCGCACAACGCGCGGAAGAAGACCCGCCCGATCCGCCCGAATCCGTTGATGCCGATCTTCATCACATCCCCGCGAGAGTCTACCGCAACTCGGGAAGGGGCAGTAGCCCCGCACGGCCCGGGACGTGCGGCAAGACCACGTCGGTCTCGACCCACGTGCGCAGGGAGGGAACATCGCGGAAGGACGGGAGCCGGCCCTCCCGGTTCATCGCCTTGAACGTGGAGGCAGCCAGGAGCAGGAAGAAGGCCGCCAGGAGCCACTGGCGGGAGCTGCGTTCGATCTGCTGGCGGCTCTCCTCCCTCGCCTCGCCCTCCGCCTGGTCGACGACCTCCCCGCGCACGAAGACGAGCGCCTTGCCGCAGGTGGTGCAGAAGGTCTTGCCGCCGGTGTTCTGGGCACCGCAGGAGGCGCAGATCACGGGGCCCCCGCCTTCCTCTCCAGATCCTCAAGATGCGTGCGGAGCGCGTCCCAGGGCTGGAGCCCCTTCTCCTGGGCCAGGCGATGGTTCGCGAGCGCCTCCGCATACTGCCCCGCGCGCGCCTGCAGCACCGCGCGGTTGAAATGGAGATCGGGCGCGCCGTAGCCGGCGGCCTGCGCCTGGTCCAGGAGCGCGCGCGACTCGTCCTCGCGCCGGAGTATGCCCAGGATCCGCGCCTCCAAGGCGAAGACCGCCCCCCGCGCGGGCAGCTCCAGGCCCACGTAGGAAGGGGACGCCTTGGCCATCTGGACCAGGGCGAGCGCGTTTTCGGCCAGGGCGGCGTTCCCGGAGATGCCGGACGCCTCCACATAGTACAGGGCGGCGTTCGCATACGCCCCGGCGTCGGCCATCGCGGCCTCCTTCAGCAGGGCGAGACCCGAGTCGAAGCGGGAACGCGGGTAATCGTAGTGCCGGTCCGTCATGGCACTCCGTTGCACGATCGCCTGCTGCAACAGCAGCGCCCCGCGCAACCCGGGGCAGGCGATGTTCAAGCGGTGGAGCGTCTCCTCCGCCTGGCCCAGCCGTCCCTCCTCGAAGGCCGGCGAGCGGGCGAGCCCCCGCTCCACCATCATGCGCCCCCCGAGGCGCGCCCACTGCCCCCGCGCGATTCCATGTCGGGGGTTCGACCAGTCCCGCCCGCGGAAACGGCTGGAGTCCTCCGGAACGGGTTCCAGCCAGAGCGCGCTCCCGTAGGCATTCCAGGATTCCTCCAGCTTCCCCTGCCGTTCGAGGACCGCCCCGCGCACGTACGAGAGCGTGTAGACCCCGTCGAGGGAGAACACCCCCCCGGGCGCGGCAAGCGACGCGTCGCACTGGCGGAGCGCGCCGGCCAGGTCGCCTCTGCGGTAGGCCAGCACGGCCAGGTTCACCGCCGCGTCCTGCTGCCTCGGATCCGCTTCGAGCGCCTCGCGGAATCGGGCCCCGGCCGCCTCCAGATGCTCCGCCTTCGGCTCCCCCATCGACAGCAGATCGACCACGGCGCTGCCGACGAGGAAGGCGGGGCGTTCGCCCGCACCCGAGGTCGAGAGTCTCGCGTAGAGAGCCTTGGCCTCCGAGAAACGGTCGGGGTTGTTGCCCATCCCCAACTGCGCATCGAGGTAGGCCATCAACCACAGCGGCGCGCGATACCCATCCTTGGCCGCGGAGGCCGTCTTGGCATCCTCGTACGCCTTGCCGGTCTGGCCGGCGCCAAAATAGGCCAGCGCCCGGCGCATCGCGATCCCCGCGCGCAGCTCGTCCACGCCCGACAGGACCAGGACGACCGAGAGCATCGCCAGGAACACCGCGCCGATCATCTGCGCCACGGCGACCGGGGAGAAACGGTCGAGGATCCTCACGACACCTTCCCGAGGATGAGCTCGATCCGGACCAGCCCGATCGTCCGGCTGTCCACCGGACGGATCGCCCCCCACGACTTCCATGTGCGGTTGTCCACCAGGATCACGCAATACCCCCTCGGGACCGGAGTCGGGGAGACCCCCCACTCGGTCCTCGCGGTGATCTCCTCCTCGCGCAGTTCCTCCAGGGACTCGCTCCCCGACGGCCGCAGATAGAGGCGGGAGTCCCGCGCCTCGATCACGTCCCCGGGGAGCGCGATGATCCGCCCGACGAGGTCCCGCTCGTCCTCCGGGGAAACGCGCCAGCAAACGAGGTCGCGCCGCCGGAGCTTCGACAGGTCGCGATCGCGCCGGTTGTAGGTGAACCGCTCCCCGCCCCGCACGCTGGGCTCCATCGAGAGATCCTCGTCCGCCGGACGGTTGAACGGGCGCACCGTGATCCCCAGGACCACCGCGAACAGCAGCGCCGCGTACAGGCCGCCGAAAAACGCGAGCGACTGGATCTGCCGGCGGATCTCGCGGAGGTCCACGGGGCATAGTGTGGGGGGCCCGCACCTGAAAGTCCAAGCGAAGCGCGAAGCGAGCGGCGCGAAGCGTAAAATCCCCCCATGGCCGACATCGCGACCAACCGACGCGCCTTCCACTTCTACGAGATCCTCTCGAAGGTGGAGGCGGGGATGATCCTCGTCGGGACGGAGGTCAAGTCGCTCCGCTCGGGGCGCGCCACGATCGAGCATGGGTACGCGCACGCGCGCAACGGAAAACTGACGCTCCTGGGCGTCGACATCCCCGCCTACGGGTTCGCCGGCCCCCACCGCAACCACGAGCCGGGCCGTACGCGCACGCTCCTCGTCCAC
>JACQRN010000196.1 GCA_016206515.1 Planctomycetota bacterium
CGCCGCGCGCGCGATCGTGGGGCGGTGCGGGGCGCTCAACGGGACAATGGGGACGGTCCACGCCGACGCCTGATCGGGTTGCTGTGGTAATCTAAATTCGTGGTGCTTGCGAATTCCAAGGTCACCTCACTGGACATCCACCGGGCCGTGTTCCCGGTGCCGCCTGCCCCGAAGTCCCTGGCGCAACTGAAGGAGGGGGTGCGCCGGTACATCCGGAAACGTCATGCGGTCCACGCGCATTCGATCCGGCTGCGAGCGCGTGGGGTGCGCCGGAGGACGTCCGCGGGCTGCGTTTCAATTTAGAGCGCCAGCGCGAGCACGACCGACAGCAACAGCAGATACCCCGCGAACCTCTGGAGCCCGCGGCGAACGAGGATCCGACCCATGGGCGGGAGCACGAGGCACCCGGCGAGGAACGCCGCGGCGCACGCGACGATCTGGGGCCCGCCGACGGAAAGCCCATTCGGGGGAAGATCGCGAAGGTGGTGCCAGCACGCCCCGAGGTTCGCGGGGATCGCCAGGAGGAACGCGAAGCGGAACGCCTCGGCGCGCTCCAGGCCGCACAGGAGCCCCGCGCCGAGCGTCATGCCACTGCGGGAGATCCCCGGGGGGACCGCGAGCACCTGCGCCAGCCCGATCAGGAGGGCGTCGGCGAGGTTCATCCCCCGGCGCCTCGGAGACGCGGGAGAGAACATCTCCGAGGCGAACAGCCACGCCGCGGTGGCGCCGAAGAGAAACACGGTCGCGCGCACGGGGATCTCCGAGAGCGCGGCCAGGGGGGTGAACAGACCGAGCGCCGCGAGGGGGAGCGTCCCCGCCGCGGCGTGGAGAAGGACGAAGGGCTTCTCGCGGAGGAGACGCAGAAACGACGGCCCGAGCACCACGAGGATCGAGGCGGTCGTCGCCAGATGCATCAGGAGGTCGAGGGTTCGCGCGGCGACCGGATCGACCGGCTCGGCGCCGAAGCGTTCGGCCATCGCGTGCGCCACCGCGAGGTGCCCGCTCGATGAGACCGGGAGAAACTCGCAGACCCCTTGGAGGATCCCGAGACCGAGGGCGACGAGGTAGGTCACGACAACTCCCCCCGAGGCTGTTGGCCCTTTCCGCGGTAGCGGCGCAGGACCTCGCGCACGAGCCAGCGGGCGCACGAGGACTTGCTCCCCGCGCGCGAAGCGATGTGTCCCATTCGCTCCAGGAGTTCCAGGCGCGTCCGGTCCGCCCCCATCGAGCGCAGCGTATTGAGAACCATCAGATCGCACCGCTTGACATCCATCTTCCGCAGGGCTCGCGCGCGGTTCCACCTCTCCTCCAGGGAGAATCCCACGACGAACGGCCGGTCGCGGCGCGCGCCCAGACGCGCCAGGAGGTCCGGCGTGGGGGCCAGGGGAAGGGCCCAGCGCCCGCCCGCGCGCGGGCGCTTCCCTCGCGCGGCGCGCGCCGGGCGCCAGTCCGCCACCGCCGCCAACATGAACACCAGGTCGGAGCGCGGCGCCTCGCGCTCCAGGAGGCGCGCGAGATCCTGCGTCGTCTCGAAGCGGAGCACGCGCACCCCGTCCGGGGGGGTCAGGCAGACCGGCCCCGTCGCCAAGGTTACGCGGCAACCCGCCTCGCGCGCCGTTTCCGCAACCGCATACCCCATCCGGCCGCTGGAGCGGTTCGACAGGAACCGGACCGCGTCGATCGGCTCCTGCGTCGGGCCGACGGTCACCAGGACGCGCAGGACTTTCCTGCGCTTCATGCGCTACGCCCGGGGGCCCGCGGCCCGGGCGATCGCATCGAAGACTGCCTCGACCGAAGCGAGCTTCCCGACCCCGACGGAGCCGCAAGCGAGCACCCCTTCGGCGGGCGGGATGACGGTCCACCCCCGCACGCGCAACGTGGTCAGATGCCCCTGCACCGTCTCGTGCTCCCACATCCGGTCGTTCATGGCGGGGGCAACCAGGCGCGGGCACCGGATCAAGAGGGCCGTGGTAGTGAGCGCATCGTCCGCCAGACCCAGGGCGAGGCGCGCGATCGCGTTGGCGGTCGCGGGAGCAACGCAGAAGACGTCGCAGCGCGTGGCGAGCGCGACATGCTCGGGATCCCAGGTCGCGCGCTCCCCGAACAGATCGGTCACGACCGGATTTCGCGAGAGGGTATGGAACGTCAGGGGCCTGACGAACTCCTGCGCGGCGCGGGTCAGGATCACCGTGACGTCCGCCCCCTCCTTCCCCAGCTGGCTGACGAGGTCCGCCGCCTTGTACGCGGCGATCGAGCCGGTCACCCCCAGGACGACGCGCTTCCCCTTCAGGCTCACGACAATCCCTTCCCGGAGCGCGCGATCTCCACAAGCCGGGCGATGTCGCGTTCGGCCTGTCCCAGGTCGCCGTTCACCACGCGGTGATCGTACTCTCCCTGGCGGGCGAGTTCATCGCGGGCGACGCGCAGCCTCTCCGCGCGGCGCGCCTCGTCCTCGGTCCCGCGCCCCGAAAGACGCGCCTCCAGCGTGGACAGGTCCGGAGGAAGCAGAAAGATCCGCAGAGCCGAGGGGAGGGAGACGCGCACCTGCGCGGCCCCCTGCACATCGATCGGAAGAAGAAGCACCTCGCCGCGCACGAGAGGCGCCTCGACCGCTTCGCGCGGCGTCCCGTACCGCCGGGAAAAGACGCGCGCGTGCTCCAGGAACCCGTTCGCGCGGACGCGCCGCTCGAATTCCCCGTCGGAAAGGAAATGATAGTCGACCCCGTCCCGCTCGCCGCCGCGGGGGGGACGGGTGGTCGCCGTGACGACCCGCTTCCATCCGTGGAGGGAGCACAGCCGCTCGCACAGCGTGGTCTTGCCGACCCCCGAGGGGCCCGAGAGGACCACGAGAAGCCCGCGCGCGGGGGGCGGAACGTTCATTCCACGTTCGCAGCCTGCTCCCGCAGCCGGTCGGCCGCTTCCCGCGCCGCCAAGATCGCGCCCAGGAGCGCCGGCGCGCCGCACTTCGAGGAGATGGTGTTCGCCTCGCGGTTCATCTCCTGCGCGAGGAACTCCAGGCGTCGCCCCACCGCGCCCTCGCCGCGCAGGAGCCTGTGCGCCTGCGCGACGTGCGCCTCGATCCGCGCGAACTCCTCCGAGACGTCGGCGCGCTCCGCGTCGAGCGCCGCCTGGCGCAGGACATCCCCCTCCGGGACCGCCTTCCCAAGCACCTCCCCCAGCCGGGCGCGGACGCGCTCGACCGCCTCCCGGCGCGCCGCGGGGAGAAGCGCGCGCAGGCGGCGGACGGCGAGCGACAGAGCCGACAGGTTCTTCCTGAGGTCCCGCGCCAG
>JACQRN010000205.1 GCA_016206515.1 Planctomycetota bacterium
ATCCGGCCTGCGCGCCAACGTGCCGGCGGACGGCCCGCGGCGGGACGCTCGATGGCGACGTCCTGCCGTCAGAGCAAGCCTCCTCTTGTCGGGCGAGGGGAGGAGGCATGAGCGGCCCCGGCGGGGCGGAGGGGTGGTCGGTGCTTGGCCAGGAGTCCGTCGCGCGCGTGCGGAAGATCCACCTGCGGCGGGTGCGGATGCGCATGCCGGACGGGCAGGAGGCGGATTTCGAGGTGATCGACACGCCCGACGTCGCCCTCATGATCCCGTTCCTCGCGGACCGGTCCCTCGTCCTGGTGCGGCAGTTCCGCCCTCCCTGGAACCGCTCCTCCTGGGAGTGCCCGGCCGGGACGCTCGAGCCCGGCGAAGGTCCGGAGGCGGGGGGGCGCCGGGAACTCGCAGAGGAAACGGGGTACCGGGGTGGGGTCTGGCGTCGGGTCGGGCAGTTCCACGCCACCGCGCTCTATACGGGGAGGTTCCACCTGTTCCGCGTCGACGCGCCCGAGCCGGGGCCGTCGCGTCCCGATGCCACCGAGTTCCTCGAGGTGCGCGCCTTCAGCGTTCCGGACGTCCGTCAGCTCGTCGCGATGGGGGAAATGGTGCACGGTCCGAGCCTCGCCGCGCTCGGAATGTGCGGGATCCTCCGACCGTAGGATCTACTTCAGCAGCCTGCCAATCCAGTCGAACCGCGCGAGGGAGTCGAATCCGAAGCGGACCGCCAGATGCACCGCCCCGGACGCCCCGGCTGCGACGATCCCGAGGCCGATGATCTTCCCGGTCAGCCACGACGAGAACGGGCGGCGGATCTCGATCTCGCTGTAGTTCTCCTTGAACGTCCGGTGCCGCGCGGCGCAGGTCGAGCCGCAGAACGACCGGCCGTCGGTGGCCACGCAGCATTCCTCGCAGAACGGTTTGTGGCACGACAGACAGCGCCCGGTCGCGGGGGTCTCGTGATGGGTCGCGCAGTAGTTCATGGGGTTTTCTCCTCCCGCAATCGTAACTGTCCGCACGCCCCCGCGATGTCGCTTCCGCGCCGCAGGCGGATCGTCGTGCGGACCCCCTTCTCGCGGAGCCGGTCGGCGAAGGCGCGGGCGGCGTCGCGGGAGGGGGGGCGGTGGGGGAACTCCTCGACCGCGTTGTACGGGATCAGGTTCACGGAGCACCGGAACGGTCGGACCCAGCGCGCCAGGGCGAGCGCGTCGGAGAGGTCCGCGTTCACCCCGTCGAGGAGGACGTACTCGAACGTCACCTGGCGGCGGGCCGCCTCCTGGTAGGTCCGGATCGCGTCCGCCAGTTCCGCGAGCGGCCACTTGCGGTTGATCGGGACCAGGCCGTCCCGCACCGCGTCGTCGGCGGCATGGAGGGAGACGCTCAAGCGCACCTGGCCTCCGCGCCTGGCGAATTCGAGGATCCCCGGGACGACCCCCGAGGTGGAGACCGTGACATGGCGTGCGCTCAAGGCGCCGCCCCATGGTGCGATGAGAACTTCGATCGCCCCATACACCGCCTCCGCGTTGAAGAACGGCTCCCCCATCCCCATGAAGACGACATGGTCGGGGAGCTTCCCCGTGCGTACTCCCTGCAGGAAGTACTGCTCGAGGATCTCGGGGGAGGTCAGGTCCCGCACGACGCCCTTCAGCCCGCTCGCGCAGAAGTTGCACCGGACCGCGCACCCTACCTGGCTCGACACGCACGCGGTCAGGCGCGCCTTCCCCGGGATCCAGACGGTCTCGGCCGCTTGGCCGTCTCTGAAGCGCACGAGGAGCTTGCGCGTCCCGTCCCCGGCTGTCTCCTCGCGCTCGATCTCGGACCCGTAGACCGTGTGCGCCCTCGCGAGCCGTTCCCGGAACGCCTTCGGAAGGTTGGCCATCGCCGCCACCGAGGGAGCGGACTTGCGGTACATCCACTCGGCGACCTGCCGGCCGCGGTAGCGCGCCTCCCCGAGTGCCTCCGCGAGCGCCTCGAGGTCGGCGAGGGGCTTCCCGACGAGCGACTCGGTCACGCGCCGGGCCCCTCGCGGGACTACATCGTCTCCGCGATCAGCTTGCGGCCCAGCTCCGGCGTGACCCCCAGGGGCTGCTTGACCAGCGACCCGACCGCGAAGACCGGGTCCTCCTCCTGGTACGTCCGCCGGGCGGTCGTCTCGTAGAAGACCCCGATGGGGATCTTCTTCTCGCCCCATTCGAGGGACCGTGCGAGCGCCGCGTCCAGCTTCGACGCATCGTGCCCCTTCTCCTCGAGATTGTAGATGTTCGACTTGAACCAGGGGTAGGTGTTCTGCTTGTTGTAGGTCACGCACGGGGAGAAGACGTCGATGAACGAGAACCCCTTGTGCGCGATCCCCCGGCGCAGGATCTCGGTCAGCTGCTTGGGCTCCCCGGAGAACCCGCGCGCCACATAGGTCGCCCCCGAGATCAGCGCCATGGCGATCGGGTTGACCGGCCACTCGGCGTTCCCCTTCGGC
This sequence comes from Planctomycetota bacterium, assembly GCA_016206515.1. Taxonomy (GTDB): domain Bacteria; phylum Planctomycetota; class SBBH01; order SBBH01; family JACQRN01; genus JACQRN01. The sequence continues at coordinate 2,465 of JACQRN010000205.1, forward strand.
GACGTCTTGGTCACCATCCCCTTCTCGGAGGTGGGGGAGACCTGCCCGGTCGTCAGGCCATACACCTGGTTGTCCATCACGATGTAGGTGACGTCGAGGTTGCGCCGCATGGCGTGGATGAAGTGCCCCACGCCGATCCCGAACCCGTCCCCGTCGCCGCCGGTGATCACGACGTTCAGGTCCTGGTTGGCGAGCTTGATCCCCGATGCGACCGCCACCGACCGGCCGTGGAGGGAGTGGACCCCGTAGGAGTGGATGAACCCGGGAAGGTTCGACGAGCAGCCGATCCCGGAGACGACCATCAGGTCGTGCGGGGCGATCTTCAGCTCCGCGCACGCCCCCATCAGCGACTTGAGCACCCCGAAGTCGCCGCACCCCGGGCACCAGTCGGGATCGACCTGCCCCTTGAACGTGTCCGCCGTGACCGGAGCCGTTTGGACCGTCATCCGCGCCTCCTCACTTGTTCCAGTAGTGGTTCCCGACGAACGACTTCTCGTACGGGTCCGGGGTCTCGGCCTCGTACCGCCAGTCGGCCGGGCACTTCGCCTTCCGGTACGCCTCGACCGCGTCGGCGATCTGCATCGGTTCGAACGGCTCGCCGTCGTACTTGAGCACCAGCCCGCCGGGGGTGTGCGAAGTCTGCCCGCGCAGGAACGTCGCGAACTGCCCGGTCCAGTTGTTCTCGACCACCAGCGTCTTCTTGCAGCGCAACAGGATCGCGGTCGCCTCCTTCCGGTGGAACGGGAGGATGTACTTGAACTGCAGCTGGTTGGCGCGGATCTTCCGCTCCGCGAGGATCCGGATCGCCTCCTGGATCACCCCCCAGGTGCTTCCCCAGCCGATGAGCGTGATCTCGGCGTCCGCGGGCCCCTCGATCTTCGGCGCGGGACATTCCTTCAGGGCGTATTCCATCTTGCGCATCCGCTTGTCCATCATCGCCTTGCGGGTGGGGGGGTGCGTGAAGACGTCGGAGATCAGGATCCCCTGCTCGTCGTGCTCGTCGGTCCCCGACACGTAGAGCGTCCCCGGCGTCCCCGGGTACGCGCGCGGGGAGACCCCCGTCGGCGTCAGCTTGTACCGCAGGTACGGGCCGTCCGACGGCGCCTTGCGGACGACCTCCCCGCGGTCGATCTTCGGCCGCCAGTTGAGTTCCGCCGGGTCGATCGTGGAGCGGTGCTCCCCGAGCTGGAGGTCGCTGATCAGCAGGACCGGCATCTGGTACCGCTCGGCAAGGTTGAACGACTCGGCCATCGTGTGGAAGCAGTCCTTCGGCGTCCATGGGGCGATGATCGCCCGCGGGAAGTCCCCCTGGCTCGCGCCCAGGACCTGGTTGAGGTCGGCCTGCTCGGTCTTCGTCGGAACCCCGGTCGAGGGGCCCGCGCGCATGACGTTGACGATCACGACCGGCGTCTCGAACATCGACGCCTCGCCGATCGCCTCGGTCATCAGGGCGAACCCGCCCCCCGAGGTTGCGCACATCGAGCGGAGCCCCGCGTGCCCGGCCCCGATCGCCATGTTCGCCACCGCGATCTCGTCCTCCGCCTGCTTGACCGCAACACCGCACGTCGAGGCGTGCGAGGCGAACCAGTGGAGGATCCCGGAGGCGGGCGTCATCGGGTAGGCGCTGTAGAACTTGCACCCGGCCGCGACCGCGCCCATCGCCATGCACTCGTTGCCGGTGAGCATCGCGAACTTCCCCTCGCCGAGGCGCCACTTCGAGGCCGCTCCCGAGCGCTCGACGACCCCCTTCGCGTAGTCGTATCCGCCTCGCGCGACCCCGATGTTCTCGCGCACGACCGCCTCCCCCTTGCGGCCGAATTGTTTCTGGAGCGCCTTCTCGAGCTCCTCGAACGGGAACCCGATGATGTGCAGCAAGCCCCCCAGCAGCACCGTGTTCTGCATGATCGGCTTCGACCCGAAGTCGGCGGTGAGCTTCTTGACCGGGAAGGCGAGCGCCTTGCGCCCCGCCGGGACCCCGTCGGCCTCCAGCTTGTCGGCGTTGAACAGGAGCACCCCCCCCTCGGACAGCTCCCCCTTGTGCCGGTCGAGGGCGTCCTGGTTGAGCGCCACGACCGCATCCAGCCGGTCCCCGTGCGAGTGGACCTTCTCCTGCCCGATCCGCAGCCGCAGCCAGACGTGCCCGCCACGGATCACCGACTGGTACGAGTTGTAGATGAACTGGTGCAGCCCCAGCCGCGCGCAGATCAGAGCCAGCGCGTCCCCCGTGGAGGCCTGTCCGTCCCCCGCCGCCCCCCCGAACCCGACCGTGTATTCCGTGAATGCCATTCCCGTCCTCCGAGTCCCGCCGTCCCGCCGGGAGGCGTATTGAACACGACCCGCGCGGGAATGCCAATCCGCGTCACTTCCCGCGCTCGGCGCTCCAGAACTCGCGCGGTGTCTGGATCCGGATCGGCGATTTCGTACCGAGGGTCAGAAGGCCGCGATCCCCGCTCACCAGGACGTTCGCCCTGGCGTCGACCGCGCTGGAAAGGATCCAGGCGTCGTCGGGATCCCGGACGGGGATGCTGCTTGGCCGCATGGGCTTCGGGACGACCTCGTAGCCGCGCAGGAATCCTTCGATGTCGTCGATCGCCCCTCTCGGCATATGCAGGCGCTCGCGCAGCGCCCGGCGGAGTTCGGCGAGCACGGTCTCGCCCAGGACCAGGTCGTGCTTGGCGAGGACGTGGCGAAGGACGTCCGCGCAGAGGCCGCGGGTCGCGAAGGCGCTCACCAGCACGTTGGTGTCGAGAAAAACCCTCAAGAGACGTCCCGGAGGACATCCTCGTCGGTCAGGTAGCCGCGCGCCTCGGCGAACGGGAGGGTCCGGTGCCGCAGCTGTTCGAACTGGAGGAGCGCCATCTGCCGCCGCAGCGCCTCCCGCGCCAGGTCGCTGCGGGTGCGCCCCGTCCGCTTCGCCATCTGGCTGAGCCGACGGTCCAGGTCCCGGTCGAGGCGGATGGCGAGCGTGGACTTCATGTGTGACAATGTACGACACTATCCTGCCCGTCGCAAGCGTGTCGGTCGTTTGCTCGTTTCTCTTCCGCCGCCATGGTCAATCCAGTCGGAGCTGGGTTGTATCGCGCATGGTTTGCTACGATGGATCCCGCTGTGGATCGGGACATCGCGCGGATCTTCAAACAATATGTTTCACCCGATGCGCTCAAGGCCTTGGCGGATGGACGGCAGGACACGCGTTCGCTCACGCCAAGCCTGGTCGAGTTTATTTTGGTTTTTGTAAGGGCCGACACGCCCGAGCAGGTCTCGGAGCTCATGGGGCGAATCGTGGACGTCGGTGCGGAGCACGGAGCCCTCTCCCACGACTTGGTCTCGTCGCTCGTCGTGCTTGCCTACGGCACGCATCCCACGCAATCCAAGTCTTCATCCTCCCGCACGACCTTGGTCGAAGCATTGCAACAGCAGTTCGGCAGCGACCTCAAAATCGTTCACGGCGCCGTGAACGGTCACTACGGAAACATAGGGAGCTCCACGCGAATGTCATTCTCGTTCATCATCCCGCGCTTTGATGTCGCTCTTGTCGCTCTGGGGAGGCTTGGGTTTGGGCAGGTCGAGGAATTCGAGCCATGATGCCCGAACGCTACCCGCTCATCGCGAGCAAGTGACGAAGATCAGGCCGCCTCCATCACCGGGACCCCCCGGCACCCGGCGCCCTGAACCCAATCGGCCTCCGCTCTGGGTCAGGCGGTTCCATGAGCTGCCGGATCGCGTCGAAGACGATCCGGAATTGGCTGTCGTACTTCTGTTCGAGATCGTTGAGCCGGCGGGACAGGTCCTTGTGGGCGCCGAGGATTGCTCGCAGGCGGACGAAGGCACGCATGATCTCGATGTTGACCCGGACGGCGAGCTTGCCGCGAAGCACGCCGGAGAGCATGGCCACGCCCTGTTCGGTGAATGCCCTGGGTGGTTTCCGGGTACCTCCCCATCTTGATGTTCCAAATTGGAACCTCAAGTTCTCGAGTTCCCCACGGGTCAGCTGCAACATGAAGTCCTCCGGGAACCGGTCCAGGTTCCGGCTGACCGCCTTGTTGAGATTCGAAGTGCTGATCCCATAGAGCATCGCCAGATCGCGATCGAGGATGACCTTCTGCCCGCGGATGAGCAGGATCGCCTTCTCGACCCGCTCGGAGGGGACAAGCGTCCTGGCGCGTTCGTTCATCTGGCGCACGATCATCCTGGGAAGAGCACGTCGCGGCAAGGAGCGGTCGATGGTCAGGGCCCCCGCCTCATCGGATGGCTCCTCCGTTTCCCCTCGAACCCCCACGCCAGGAACCGGACGACGAGCGTCGCGTAGCAGCCGGACGGGAGGTCGAAGGAGAGGGTGAGCTTCCGGCGCTTCGGGTGGAGGTCGTCCGGCTCGTGGGGGGGCGCAGGAGAAGCCGCGGATGTCGACGAGCGCGTCGCGGCCGGAGGAGCGAGGGAGGGTATTGGACACGACCCGGATTGGAAAGGCCATCCCGCCACCCCGCGAGGAGAATGCGCGGTCCCGAAATGGCGGAACGCCAGGCGATTCAAGTGCTCATAATGCCGTGGCGGTCATGCCCATTCCCGCAACGACGAAGGCCCGCCTCCTTGCCGCGCGACATCTTGCGGTTCCCCAACTCGGCAGCGACTGGCGTCTTCATCTCCTGGGCGGGCTTGTCGCCACGCTCGGACTCGTTGCGACCCTGCTCTACCCGATCGTTCACGCCGATGCCACGCGGCCGGCCGCTGGGATCCTGCAGACGCGATGGCTCGGACCCACCCTGATCCTGGGCGGACTCCTCCTGTCCCTTTTTCACAGGGGGTGGAGGGGGCTCGCCCGATGGGCCCTGATCGGGCTCCATATGACCCACCGGACATGGACCTCCCGCCAGATCTTCCTGTTCGGGCTTGCGGTCTCGATCCGGATGATCTGGATCTGGAGTGTCCACACGGGGGTCATCTGGGACTCGGAAGCGTATCTGGAAGGTGCCCGGGGCATCGCCGCCGGCCAGGGGTACCGGATCAACGCGCAACCGTCGGCCTACTTCCCCCCGGGTCAGTCGTTCTTCCTTGCGTCCATCCTGATCCTGTTCCCATCGGGCCCCCTGTCGCTGCACATCGCCAGCGCGATCGTCAGCGCGGCCACCACTTGTATCCTCGCCGAGACCGGACGTCGACTCTGGAACGCACGGGCCGGATGGCACGCGGGAATCCTGCTGGCCCTCTATCCGGACCATATCCTGTACGCCAATCTCCTCTTGTCGGAGACCCTGTTCACCTTCCTTCTCGCGGGAGGCTGCTATCACCTGTCCCGGGTCCCGGACCATCGCCACCCGTTCCGGGACGCATTCGTAGGCGGACTCTGGATTGCCCTGGCAACCTACGTCCGTTCCATCACGCTCTTCCTCCCGCTCGCCCTCCTCCTCTTGTATGTGCGGAACCGACGTTGCCGATACGCCTATCTGTTGACGGCCGTGACGGTCTTCGCCACCGTTGCGCCCTGGACGTTCCGCAACTACCGGCTCCTGGGAGGGGTCGTCCCGATCAGCACCAACGAAGGGATGAACTTCTACATCGCGCATCATCCGAAATCCCGCGGGGGATGGAACAACGCCTATCGTGAGATCCTGCGCGAGTACGGGTGCTCCGAGACCAAAGTGAACGGAGCCGGGCCACGCGAACAGGAACTGAACGTCCGGTTCCGCAAGGACGCGTTCGAGTACGCACGGCACCATCCCCTTCGCACCCTCGGTGTCGGACTGCTCAGCGTTGTCCGCCTCTTCCTCCCGTTGGAGAAGGGTGGCGCGACCTCCGTGTACTACACCTTGTTGTGCGTCCCCTCCGCCGCGGCGGGTTTTCCGCTCCCTCCCGCATGGATTGGAACCGCGGTCGTCATGTCCTATCTCGGCATGATGCTTCATCTGGGGCTGCGCTTCCGGGAGCGCTCGATGCGGGATCCGCGCTGCCGGTGGATCCTCCTGACGATCGCTTATTTCCTGGTCGTCCACTTCGTTTCCTTCGGGGCGGATCGGTACCGGCAACCCCTGGTGCCGCTGCTTCTGCTGCTCTGCGTGGCGCCTCGCGGCCGCGGCCAGACATGCTTGCCGCGGATCGCCGAGAGGATCAGGGCGGTGTTCAGGCGTTCGTGATCGTGCCGTCCGCTGCGCCGGGCTTCCCCCGCCTCATCGGATGGCTCCTCCGTTTCCCCTCGAACCCCCACGCCAGGAAGCGGACGACAAGCGTCGCATAGCAGCCGGGGGGCAGGTCGAAGGTGAGGGTGAGCTTCCGGCGCTTCGGGTGCAGGTCGTCCGGAACGTGGGGGACGCAGGAGAAGCCGCGGATCTCCACAAGCGCCTCGCGCGCGGAGGAGCGGAAGAAGGCGCGCTGCTTGCGGTGGGGGCGCAGGACGTTCCCGGACGGGAGCCCTTCCTCCGCGAGGAGCGCCGCGAGCCTCTCCGTGCGGGTTCCCTCCGGCGGCGGCTGGCGGCCGAGGAGCGGGAGCCGGACGCCGCGCAGCGCATCGAGGGAGCCGGGGCGGTCCGGGTCCGGGAACGCGAGCATCCCGCAGAGGTAGGGGAACTCCAGGCAGGGGGACGTGCCGAGCGCGGAGCAGACCTCGTCGGCCAGGAGACGGTTGAACAGGTAGCTCTGGTAGGCGTGCAGGTAGAGCGCACGCAGCTGCCGGGGGATCCGGTCGAAGGCTCCGGCGAAGTCGCGCGGATTGGCGGCGAGGTGTCCGAAGGCGCGGCGCTCGGAGGAGTCTCGCGCGAGCGCGACGCACGCCTTCCAGTCCTCCCACGCTTTCTCGAGAGCGACGCGTCGCTCTCGGACGCGGCGGTCGTCGTCCGCTGAGGGGGAGGCGAGAGCGAGGCGCAGGGCCCCCTCCGCGTCGCCGAGGGCGAGGCGCCGGCCGATGAAGTCCGACTGACCGCGCGCCGAGCCGAACCTCTGGTCGTCGAAGTAGTTCGGCAGGGCGCCGGGGAACGTCCGCGCGCGGGAGGCGACCCGCTCCGCCTGCGTCCTCTCGAGGTCCCGCAGGACGATCCGGAAGCGGTTCCCCGCGAGGTCGGACGTCTCCAGGGGGCGGTCGCGGCGGCCGGCGGGTGTCGCGGTCCATGTCGCGCCGGAGGCGGCGCGTTCCGGGCCGTCCGGGATGCTGACATGCTGCGCGGTCTTCGCGTGCTTGTCCTTCAGGCCGCAGAAAGCAACCGACCCGGGCGGGACGCCAAGGGTGCGCGCCAGATCGGCGATCGCCTCCATCGTCCCGATCGATTCCTTCTCGAGACGGTAGACGGTATGCGCGCCGGTCACGCCCGGCGGCTCGCGGAGCAGTTCCTCCACAAGGAAGTCCGTGGGGAGACGCTTGATCTGCATGGGGCGACATCATGGCATCCAAATCTCTCTCGTGTCGTCCCGAGGAGCCATCGATCGGACATCGAGCGACGAGGGACCTATGTCTGCCGGCGGACACAGGTCCCTCGGGCCCGGCAGCCTGATCGACGGGCCCTCGGGACGACAGGTCGAGGCCGGGGTATGATCCCCCGAATGGCCCGCGCCCTCCTGATCGATGTCGACGGGACCCTGACGGTGGGGGGACGCCCGGTCGATGGGGCGCCCCAGGCCCTGGCGTCGCTCCGGCGCGCCGGGATTCCGTTCCTCCTGGTGACGAACACGACCCGCTTCCCGCTGCGGCAGCTGGTGGCGGACCTCAGCCGGCAGGGGTTCTCGGTCCACCCGGACGAGGTGTTCCCCGCCCTGCGCGCCAGCGCGCGGTTCCTGCGGCGCAAGGGGTGGAACCCGGTCTGGCCTCTCGTGGTCCCCGCGGCGATGGAGGACCTGACCGGCCTGAAGATCGCCGAGGAGGGGGCCGAGGCGGTCCTGGTCGGCGACCTCGGCGAGGAGTGGAACTTCGACCTGCTGAACCGCGCCCTCCAGGCGCTCCACAACGGCGCGGAGCTCGTGGCGATCCACAAGAACCGCACCTGGCGGACCGGCGAGGGGTTGATGCTCGACACCGGGCCGTTCGTCGCCGCGCTCGAATACGCCGCGGACGTTAAGGCGCACGTCGTCGGGAAGCCGTCCGACCTGTTCTACCGGGAGGCGGCCGACATTCTCTCCGCCTCCTTCGAGGAGATCGTCTCGGTGGGGGACGACGTCGAGTCGGATGTCGCCAGCGTCATCGCGCTCAAGGGGCAGGGGGTCCTCGTGCGGACGGGGAAGTACGTTCCCGGGCAGGAGGACCGCGCCAAGGTCCCGCCGACCGACGTCCTCGACAGTATCGCATCGCTCCCGAAGTGGCTGGGCCTATAGCCCAAAATGCTCTTGTGTCGCATCGCGTCGCCGTTCATCCTGGGCGGCGCGTGGGGGCCCCGAAGTCGGTCTGGATGGACGGGAAGAACGTCCCGTTCGAGAAGGCCACGATCCCGATCTTCGCGCATACCCTCCACTACGGCTCCGGCGTATTCGAGGGGATCCGCTGCTACAAGACCCGCAAGGGGCCGGCGGTCTTCCGCCTGAAGGAGCACATCCTTAGGCTCCAGCGCTCGGCGCGCTGCATGCTGATGGAGATCCCGTACGACCTCGACGGGATCGTCCGCGGCGTCTGGGAGGCGATTGCGGACAACGCCTGGGAGGCGTGCTACGTCCGGCCTCTCGTCTACCGCGGCGCGAAGAAACTCGGGGTGGATCCCACCGGTGCGGACGTCCATCTCGCCATCTGCACCTGGGAGTGGGGCGCCTACCTCGGCGAGGAGGGGCTCGAGAAGGGGATCCGGATCATGACCTCCAGCTGGATGAAAAACCCCGCCAACTCGATGCCGACGAAGGCGAAGGTGACCGGCGCGTACGCGAACTCGGTGGTCGCCAAGGGGGAGGCGATCGCGATGGGGTTCGACGAGGCGATGCTTCTCGACCGCCGCGGTTTCATCGCGGAGGGGAGCGGAGAGAACGTCTTCTACGTCTCGGGCGGCGTCCTGCACGCCGTCGACAACCTCTCGGCGCTCGAGGGGATCACGCGCGAGAGCGTGATCGTCCTCGCCGGTGATCTCGGCATCCCGGTCCAGGTGGGGAGTGCAACGAAGGACCAGCTCTACAACGCCGACGAGATCTTCTTCACCGGGACCGCCGCCGAGATCACCCCGATCCGCGAATACGACCTGCGCAAGATCGGAGAGGGGCGCCGCGGCCCGGTCACCGAGCGGCTGCAGAAGGCGTTCACGAAGGCCGTGCGCGGCGAGGACGAGCGGCACATCGACTGGTGCGAGTACGCGCCGGCCGTCCGGACCGCGAAGGCCAAGGGGTAGGTCCCCCGGTGGGCTCCGCGAAGGGCGCCCGATCACGCCCCGCTCCGGACCCCTGGGACGTCGCGGGGTGGGAGCAGGCGTACCGCACGGGTGAGCTGCCCTGGGACAGCGACACGCCCGGCCGCGAGCTGGTGCGCCTGGTGGAGTCCGGGCTCGTCCGCCCTGGCCGCGCGCTCGACGTCGGGTGCGGAAGCGGCACGAACGCCGTCTGGCTCGCCCGCGAAGGGTTCTCGGTGACGGGGATCGACCTGTCCGCGGAGGCGATCCGCCTCGCGCGCGCGAAGGCCCAGGCGATGGAGGCACGCGTCCGCTTCGAGGTCGCCAACCTCATGGACTGGAAGGGCGCGGAGGCGAGCTACGACCTTGTGGTCGACTCCGGCTGCTTCCACTCGCACGCGTTCGCCGCGCGCCGCGACCTGTACGCCCGCAAGATCCGGGATCTCCTCGCCCCGGATGGGCGGTTCTTCCTCCAGTGCTTCTCCCCGAAGGAGCCGGGGGACTGGGGGCCCCGCCGCGTCCCGCTGGCCGAGATCGAGCGCGCCTTCACCCCCCTGTTCGACCTCCTCGAGATCCGCCACCGGATGTGGCGCGCGATCGACGAGCGCGAGGGGCCGTGGTCGTGGGCGTGCCTGATGCGACCGGTCGCGGAGCGGTAGGACGCGCTACGTCCGCGCGTCGGCGGGACGCGCCACCGCCCCCGTCCGCATCGTCAGGAGCGTCGGGATCACGACGTCTCCGCAGATGCAGGTGAGGCCGACCGCGGCGGTGAGGATCGCGGCGACGCCGAGGGCGTCCCCGGCGCGGACGTCGGGGACGTTCTTGAGGATGAACAGGACCGCCGCGACGTTGGCGATCAGGATGTGCGCGCTGTGGAGCCAGTGGGAGCAGGACCCCCAGGTCCGGCGCGCGAGGAGCCCCAGGGCGATCCCCCCCAGGGCGCAGGCGCCGACGATCCCCGGGTGCTCGACGGCGCACAGGTGCAGGTGCGGTCCTTTCCCCAGAACCTTCAGGCCCAGCCACGGGATCAGGGTGTCGGCCAGGGCGC
>JACQRN010000199.1 GCA_016206515.1 Planctomycetota bacterium
AAGAAGCGTGTGCCCCGTCCGGCGATGCTCGCGATCGTGAACGGCACGAGCGCCACGCCGAAGGCGCCGGCGGAGATCGTGATCAGCTTGTACGGGATCGGCGTGAACGCCGCGACGAAGACGATCCAGAAATTCCACGCCTCGTAGCGGACCTGCATCGTCTCGAACCCCTCCAGGGTGAGACCCAGCCAGGCGAGGTGCCCGAAGCACCACCGCGCGAGCGGGCTGTACTCCCCCCCCGTGTGCCAGAGGAAGTGGCCGATCCCGTACCCGGCGAGCCCCCCAAGGGTCGACGCGATCGTGCAGAGGGTCGCCAGCCGCACCGCGCGCGACGGCTTGCCGAGCACCAGCGGGATCAGGAGAGCGTCCGGCGGGATCGGGAAGCAGGAGGACTCGACGAACGAGACCCCGCACAGCGCGGCCTCCCCGTACCGCGACTCGGCCCACGACAAGACCCAGCGGTACATTCGCCGGAGGGGATTCCGGGAGGGGGTCTCTCCCGTCTCCTGTCTCCTGTCTCCTGTCTCCTCGTTGTTCATTCCTTCCCGTCCAGATCGAACACGTAGATCCTCTCGAACCGCAGGAACGTCTCCGGGATTCCGTCGGGCGGCGGCGGGAACGGCGAGGCGCGCTGGATCGCCGCCTCCACCGCCGCGTCGAGCGTCAGGTACGGCGACGCCTGCGCGATCCGGACCGACCGGATCCGGCCGTCCTTGCGCACCTCGAACGCGACCCGGACCTTCCCCTCCCAGCGGTTCTCGACCGCCCGGTCGGGGTAGCGGATCCGGACGCGGACCCGCTCCAGCACGCCCTGGACCCAGCGGTGGTGCTCCAGGCGGAACGGCAGTTCGCGCACCGGCCACGCGTCGGGGTCGAACGGGGCCGGTTGCGGGGGGGGCGGGCGCACGGCGCGCGCGGGCGCAACCGTCTCGACGTCTGTGGCCTCCTCTTCCGGGCGGATCGTCATCTCCTGGAGCGCTTCCGGCTCGGGTGGCGTCTCGCCCTCCGCGCTCGCCGGCTCGCTCGGGGGGGGGGCTTCCCGCGCCGCGGGACCTGGCTCCGCCGGGATCGCCAGGAGTTCACCGAGCGCGAGCGCGGTCGGTCCCTGCCCCGGTGCGGCGGCGCGAACCTCCAGAACCGGCAGGAGCCCCAGGGCGATCAGGTGTGCCAGGAGCGACGCGGCGAGATAGCGGGGAGACATGGCTACATCATAAGCCATGGCAGTCCATGATGTTGCGACTCGTTGACTTCGTCTGGTCGAGTCGATACCCTCCCTGTGCGTCTGGAGCCGAAACGTCAGCGAAGTCAGGTACGCACCGCCCTTGCATATTCCCATATGGGGCTTCAGCTGGCAGCGATCGTCGGCCTTGGCGCCTGGGGGGGGCACTGGGCGGAAGATCGCTGGGGGTTCGCGCCTTGGGGAATCGTGGCTGGAGTGATGGGGGGATCGGGGATCGGGTTGACGCTCTTCCTCATCGATGTGTTCCGGATGGATGGGGATCGGAAGGAGCCTCGGCCCTGAAAGCCTGGTACCCGTGGGTGGCTGCCGTTGTCGCTCCCGTGGTGCCGGCTCTCTTGTGGCATGCCCCATCCGCCGGGATCGGGTGGGCGGCGGGGGCCCTGGTTCTCCTGGCGACCCAGATCCTGCTCGGTCGGTCCATCCGCTCCTCGTGGGGACGGTTCGGTGCGGCATTCGCTGCAGTCTTCCTCGGGCATGTGGTCGGTTTCCTGTCTCTCGCGGGGGTTGCGTACGCAGGCGGAGTGCACGGCCCGTCCGCCTTGACGACCTACGGCTGCGTCGTGGTCCTCGGAACGCTGCTGGTCGGGATCGGGCTGTCGACGGGGGGGGATCGTGGCTAGCCCCGCCGGCGCCGACCCGATCGCGGCGGTGTTCAACCATATCAACGACCATGTCGTACGGTTCGGCCCCGGCGGCCGCTTCGCGATCTCGGGGCATATCGTGATGTCCTGGATCGTCAGTGCGCTCGTCCTGGGGGTGTTCGTCTGGCTCGCGAAGCGGATGGCTTCCCGGAAGGGGATGGCTCCGGAGGGGACGTTCGACAACCTCTTCGAATCGTTCATCCTCTTCATCCGGGACGAAGTGATCGTGGCGAACATGGGGCACCACGGCCACGCTCACGCCCCGTTCCTCCTCACGACCTTCTTCTTTATCCTGTTCTCGAACCTCCTGGGACTGGTTCCGGGGGGGCGGACCTGCACGGGTAACTTCGGGGTCACCTTGGGGCTGGCGATCGTGGTGTTCACCTATGGCGTCTTCCATGGGATGCGCGCGCAGGGGGTCGGACATTACCTGAAGAATCTTGCGCCCGCCGGGGTGCCGGTCTTCATCCTGCCGATCCTGTATCCGATCGAGATTCTGGGGCTTTTCATCAAGCACGGCGTACTCGCCGTGCGTCTCTTCGCGAACATGGTCGCGGGGCATATGGTGATCGGGATCATCCTGGCGCTCCCGAAGCTTCTCGGGATTCAGGTGGTCTCCGTGCCGGCCTATGCGGTCGCCTCCGGGATCATGTTTCTGGAGCTCTTCGTCGCGTTCCTGCAGGCGTATGTCTTTACGATGCTGGCGTCGTTGTTTCTGGGTGCCGCGGTGCATCCGGAGCACTAGGGAGAGGGCGGATCGGGAAGGGGGGAGAGGATGCCGGAGGGACATGAGCAGATCATTTCGTCGTTGTTCGGTGGGGGGGTGGGGCCCGCGCACTTCGCGGCGGGGATCGGCGCGGGGCTGTGCCTGATCGGCGCGGCGTACGGGATCAGCAAGATCGCCGCGGCGGCGATGGACGGGACCGCCCGGCAGCCTGAGGCGGGCAACGCGATCCGGACGGGGATGATCATCGCGTCGGCGCTCATCGAGGGGTTGGGGCTCGTCGCCCTGACCGTCTGCCTGTTGCTGGCCCTTAAGTAGGGGGGGGGCGCGTGCCGCTGGCGATGTTGACGTTGGCCAGTGCCGGGGGGGGAGGCGGCGCAAGCCTCCACCTGCTTCCGGACTTGGCGACCCTGATCCAGAGCGTGATCCTGTTCACGGTGCTGGTTGTCGTGCTCGGGAAATTCGCTTGGCCGAAGATCCTCCACGCGCTGGAGGAGCGGGAACATCACATCCGCGATGAAATCGCTGGAGCTGAACGGGGCCGCAAGGAGAGCGAGCGCCTGCTGGGTGAGCACCGCTCGCAGCTGGAGGCGGCGCGCGCCGAGTCGCGGAAGATCATCGAGGAGGGGCGCGCCGACGCCCTGAAGCTGCGCGAGACGATGCTGGAGGACGCCCGGCGAGAGACCGGCGCGATGGCGGAGCACGCTCGGCGGGAGATCGGCCTCGCCGAGGCGAAGGCGCGCGAGGGGTTGCGGCAGGAGGCGGTGAACCTGGCGACCGACATGGCCTCCAAGGTGCTTGGGGTGGCGATCCGTCCGGAGGACCACCGGGACCTGCTGAACGCCTATGTCCGGGAGGTCGAGTCGCGGGCGGGGAGGACGTCATGATCTTCGTGTCGTCCCGAGGGCCGCGTGTTTTCCGCGGCCCGAGGGACCTCTGTTTGTCGCCCTGCCGCAGGACATGGGTCCCTCGTCGCTCGATCGCGGATCGAGGGTTCCTCGGGACGACACGAAGCGACGGTTTCGGGATCGTGAAGGGGGTGTTGTGATGGCGTACGTGCAACCGCTTGAACTCACCGGGGAGCAGACGGCCGAGAGGTCTTTTCTCGCGAAGGTGTACGGGTGGATGGTCGCTGGGCTCTCGGCGACCGCGTTCACGGCGTGGTGGATCGCGCGGGACGAGGCGCTCCTGCGGGGGGTCCTGTCACACCTGCAGGGGATCCTCCTGGCGGGGTTCCTTCTCCCCCTGGCGCTTTCCTACGTCGTCTATCGCATGGCCAAGCCGATGGCGGTGGGCGGGTTCTTCCTCTATGCGCTGTACGAGGGGGTGGTCCTTTCGGTCGCCTTCGCGTTCGTGGATTCGCAGGTTCTCGTCTCGGCGTTCCTCCTGACCGGCG
>JACQRN010000016.1 GCA_016206515.1 Planctomycetota bacterium
CTGCTCACCCTGATCGCCTTCCGGAAGCCCGGCGCGTCGTGGACCTGGTACTCGCTCTCGGAGGACCGGGAGTTCCTGGCGGCCGGGGAGCGGGACGACCCGGCCCCGCTCCCCGCCGGGCGGCTCGCCGCAGGACGAACGCCTTCCTTCCTCTGGGAGGTCCGCCGCGGCGCGCCGCCTGCGGGGACGGACCCGATCCCCCTCGGAGAAGGGGAGTACGCCCTCCTCTCTCCTGTCTCCCGCCTCCTGTCTCCTGACTCCTTTCCCTCTTTCCGATAGCATTCCAGCCCGATGAACAAGGGACTCGCCCTGGCGCTCTCCGCCGCCCTCGCCGTGCTCGCGGTCGCGGGGCTCCGTCGTTCCTGGACGGCGAGGGAGCGCGAGGCGGAGCGGAACTCGGTGCAGATCGCCGCCGCCGCGCGTGACCTGACGGCGGGGACGGCGGTCTCCCTGCAGGACCTCACTCTGCAGTCAAGGCCGGAGCCGTACGCGGACCCGGGCCTCGTGCGGGGGGGCGACGCGCGCTCGATCCTCGGCCGGACACTCCTCAACGAACGCCGCGCCGGGGAGGCGATCGCCTGGGCCGACCTCGCGGAGGCCTCGCGGTCCCTGTCGGAGGCGGTCCCTCCGGGGCAGCGCGCCTTCACGATCCGTGTCGACGAGACGACCGGCGTCGGCGGGCACCTTCACCCGAACGCGAGGGTGGACGTCCTCGGCGTGTTCGACCTCCCCTCGTCGGACGATCCGGAAGGGCCCGCGCGGGTCGTCTGCCGGACCGTGGCGAGCAACGTCACGATCCTGGCGGCCGGGGAACGTTCCGGCGGCGATGCGCCGGGGGAGGGGTACGCGACCGTCACGCTGGCGGTCTCCCCCGAGGAGGCGCAGGCGCTCGCCCTCGCCTCGCGCGAGGGGGAGCTGACGCTCGTCCTGCGGAACCCCGCGGACCTCGAAGCGGCGCCCCCAGGCGAGGCGGACCTCGCCTCGGTCCTCGACCCGGCCGGTGTGGAGGCGCGCGGGGAGCGCCGCGAGGAGCGGGTCCGGATCATCCGCGGCGGCGGGGACGACCCGCGGTAGGGAGTCCGTTGCAGAACGTACCCGGCACCCGTCGCACGAGGCTGCGCCGGCTGGCTTGGGGCGCCCTGGCCGCCGTCCTCGCGCTGGGCGCGATCGAAGCGGTCCTGCGCGTGATGGTCCGCGTCGCCGGGTACAACCTCTTCGCCGAGGCGACGGTCGACGATCCCGAACTCGACTGGCGGCTCAACCCCGGGTACCGCGGCCCCGGGACGACGATCAACCGCGCCGGCTTCCGGGGCCC
The DNA here is from genome assembly GCA_016206515.1 of Planctomycetota bacterium. GTDB lineage: Bacteria > Planctomycetota > SBBH01 > SBBH01 > JACQRN01 > JACQRN01. Next base: position 1,316 of record JACQRN010000016.1, read on the forward strand.
GGACCTCCCCGGCGAAGGCGCGCGGCGGCTCGTGGCGGCGCTGGGGGACTCCTGCACGTTCGGCACGGGGGTGACGGACGCAGAGGCGTGGCCCGCCGCCCTCGAACGCCTCCTGGGACCCCCGTGGGCTGTCGCCAACGCGGGGGTCCCCGGGTACACCTCTTCGCAGTGCCTGCGGAGGTTGGAGCGCGACGTCCTCCCCCTGCACCCGGAGGGGGTCGTGATCAAGGTGCTCTGGAACGACCTGTGGACCTACCGCAACGCGGGGGCGAACACGGCCGCCTCCCCGCGCGCCCGAGCCGTGTCCCGCGCGCTCTCCCGGTCGCTCGCGTTCACCCTGCTTCGCGACCGCGTGGTGAACCCGTTGCGGGCGCGCCCCGCGGCGGACCCGGCGCTCGCCCCCGAGCCGGGCGCGGACCCGGCCGCGGCGCTGGCGCTCTACCGGCGGAATCTCGACGCGATGATCGCGCTGGCGCGGCGCTCCGGCGCGTGGGTCGTGGTCCTGGGCCCGGGCTCCGCCCCGCCCGAGGCGGACCTCCCCCTGACTCCCTCATGGGGCGAGGGGCGTGAACGGTTCGACGACCTGCGCAGGCGGTTCCTCGGGGAGGCGCGGGAGGCCGCCTCCGCCGGCGGCGCTCCCTTCCTGGAGCCGGAGGATCTCCTGCCGGGAGGCCCGGGGGGGATCGACTTCCTCGATGCGGTGCACCGGAACGCCGCGGGGCACCTACGGGTCGCCGAGGCGCTCGCGCGATGGATCGGGAACCTTTCCACCGGGAACGGGACCCGGTAGCATCGTCCCCGCTTCGCATGAGCGGGAGAACGGACACCTCGATGACGCCCCCGACGCGCGGTGGGGCGGCCTGGGCCCTCTCGACGGCGCTCGCGCGCACGGCGCGCGCGCGCGCGTCCCCCTCGGGGGCGGCGCAGGAGTTCCCCGAGGCGCTCCGGGCGCTCGCCGGGGAGGACGCGCAGGCGCGGGTCGCGGCGCGCGCGGCCCTTTCGGCTCGCGGCGAAGAGGCGCTGGCGGACCTGGAGGGAGGGCTTGATCGGGCCGTCCCGGACCCGGTCCGCGCCGGATGTGTCGCCGTGCTCCGGATCTTAAGCGAGGGCCGCACGGCGGACGACCGGCGCGAGCGCGTCCTCGACCTGCTGGCGCGCGCCCTCGACGACCCGTGGGGGACCGTATCGCTCGGCGCGGCCGTGGGGCTCGCGGAGGCCGGCGACGGGCGCGGGCTCGCGGTCCTGCTGCGCGCACTGGCGGTGGAGAGCCCCCTGGGGTGCTGGGAGGCGACCCGGGCGCTGCGCGCGCTGGGCCAGGCCCAGGTCGAGTTCCCGCGCGAGACCGTGCCGCTCCTGATCGAGAACCTCCGTCGGCCCGACCGCTCGCTGCGGGAGGAGACCCTGCGGGCGCTGCTGTCCTTCACCGGGCAGTCGTTCGGATTCCTCCTCGGGTCGCCGCGGGAGCACTTCCCGGAGCGCGATGCGATCCAGGTGATCCACGCGGAAGCGGAGGCGGAGAAGCAGGAGATCGAGACGCACTACACGCAGGACGTGTTCCCTCACTGCATCACGACGGAGACCCGGACCGCGACGCAGCGGCGCCAGGAGGCCGAGGCGAACAAGCGCGCCGACCTCGCCCGGGTCGGCACCGAGCGCGTCGAACGGATCCGCCGCCTGCGCGCAGAGCAGATCGGCGGGCACGAGGAGGAGTGGCGCGCGTCGCTCCTGCGCTGGAAGCGCTGGTGGCAGCGGAATCAGAGCCACGGCCGTCTGCGCTGGCTCCTCGACGGCCTACAGCACCAGGACGCGGCGCTGCGCGCGACGACCGTCGAGACGCTCGGGCGGCTGGGCGCCCCCGAGACGATCGATGCGCTCGGGGGCATGCTGGCCGACCCCGAGGCATCCGTCCGTGAGCGCGCCGCGTGGTCCCTGGGACGGTTCGCCGACACGCACGTCGTTTCCCTCCTGGTCAACGCGATGGAGGAGAACCACGCGGCGGGCCAGACCCGCCCGGAATTCGCGCTCGTTGTGCAGGAGATCGGGCGCTCGCTGCGCTCCCTGACCGGCGCCGACTACCCGATGTACCCCCGCTACTGGACACAGTGGTGGGGACGCGTGCAGAGGTACGCACCTTCCGAGGGGGCCCCCGAGAGGGCGTTCATCCTGGGGGACTCGACCTGCATCGTCGATGTCCGCACCGACACGATCTATGCCGTCTCCATCGCGCAAGGGGCGTCCCCGGCGGCAGGCGGAGCGATCCCCTTCGAGGTCCGGCGCTGGATCCCCAGCGAGAACCGCTGGTTCTGCCACCGATGGGACGTCGCCCCGGGAGAGAAGATCGCCGCCACGGGCCTGCGCTTCGAGCCCGTCGACGACCATGGATACCGCGCGCTGTTCGAGATGGATTTCGACACGGGGCTCGTTTTTCGTGAGGCGATCGCGACCGAACGCCTGCTGTCGCGCCATCCCCATGAGTCGGTCGGGTCGGTGCGCGCGACGCTGACCCCCGCCAGCGGCACTGGAGAGCCCGTCCATGTCTGGGCGCCGCGATAACCGGCGGGGCGCTCCGCGCCTCGCGCGGCTGCTGACCTGCGCCCTCCTGCTGGCGGGCGGACCCCTGTGCGCCGACGAGCCCGAGACCATCCTCCGGCTCGGGACCGGCGGCCAGACCGTCCTCGACGTGACCCGCGTGGTCCGCGTCTCCGTGGGGGATCCGGCGGTGGCGGACGTGCAGAAGACCGAGGACGAGCGGCAGCTGATCATCACCGCGCGCTCGCCCGGCGAGACCGACCTGATCCTGTGGGAGGAGGGGGGCGCCACCCGGCGCGTGCGCGTGCTGGTCGGGGGGCTCGACCCCGCGCGGCTGGCCGCCTCGCTGCGGGAGATCCTTTCCGACGTAGAGGGGATCGATGTCCGCGAGGTCGGCGGGAGGGTGCTCCTCGACGGATCGGTCCTGACGAGAGACGACCTCGCGCGCGTCGAGCGCGTCGCCGCCGCCTACGAGGAGGTCGTCAACCTCGTCCGCCTGGACCTCACCGCCCACAACGGCCTCCTGGCGCGCGAGATCGCCTCGCGAATCGGGTGCCCGACCGTCTCGGTCTCGGTCGTCGGGGACCGCGCGATCCTCAACGGGCAGGTGTTCCGCGAGGCGGACCGCGCGCTCGCCGCCACCGTCGCGGGCGCCTTCGTCCCGGACGTCGTGAACCTCCTGCAGGTCGAGGCGCCGATGGTCGAGGTGGACGTGCGGTTCCTGCAGGTCGACGTCGAGACCTCGGACCGCTCCGGGTTCAACGTCCTGGACCGCGCCCGAGCCTCGGTCGGATCGAGCGGGCCCGCCGGCGATCCGGTCGTCTCGGTGGAGGCGCGCGCCCCGGTCGCCGTCCAGGAGATGATCGGCCGGGGGCACGCGAACGTGCTCGCCCAGCCGTTCCTGACGACGCTGAGCGGCGAGGAGGCGACCTTCCACTCCGGCGGCGAGCAAGGGTACCGGGTCGCCACCGCGCAGTCGGCGGGCGTCGAGTTCAAGAAGCACGGCCTGATCCTCAAGGTCCGCCCCGACGTCCTCTCCTCGGGGGAGGTGCGGCTGCGCATGGCGATCGAGGTGAGCATGCCGACCTCCGAGGCGGTCTCGGAGGACCTCTCCTTCAACACCTTCACGACCGAGAGCGAGATCGTCTGCCGCATCGACGAGTCCCTGGTGGTCAGCGGCCTGGCGCAGTCGCTGCGGCACAAGTTCCGCGAGCGCACGCCGCTGCTGGGCAGCATCCCGATCCTGTCGGCCTTCTTCCGCGAGAACGCCGAGGGGAGGTCGCACCAGGACATCCTTCTGGTGGTGACCCCGCGCGTCCCGCTCCTGGAGCGCGCCCGCGGACGTCCCGCCTCCGAGGAGATCCGCGACCGACTGACGCCGCCCGCGACGCCCCCCGCCGAACCGCAGGAGCCCGCGCGCGAGCGGCGGGTTCCGCCGCGGCCGCGGTAATATGCTGGCCCGGGATAAGGATGTCCTTGCCCTGATCGAGGCCCTGGATGCCGAGGGGGAGAGTGGCCCCCGCGGGGCCATCCGTGCGCTCGCCAGGATCGGCCGACCGGCACTCAAGCACTTGCTGAAAGCTGCGAAGAGTCCGGGGATCCGCCTGAGGCGCTGGGCCATAGAAGCCCTCGCGGAAGTCGGAGGCCCGGGCGTCAGGGAGGCCGTCCGGAAAGGGACTCGGGATCCAGCCATGAGCGTGCGCTACCATGCGCTCCAGGCTTTGTTGAGAATCCGGGATCCTCAGGCCGTGCCTCACCTGATTCGTCTCCTCAAAGGATCCGAGCGGGGGTGTCCGAATCAACGCCGTGGATGGCCTTGCCTGGCTGGGCTCGAAGCGTGCGCTCCCGGCGCTCCGAAGGCGCCTGAAGGATCCGAAGGACTACGTGCGTCGGCAAACCAAGATCGCATTGTCTGTCCTGGAAGACTAGTCCTGGGAAAGAGAAGGGCCATGCTATAGGGTTATGACCGAAAAGCGTAGTGGTGCACTTTAGTCTTGACTTTTTTGCGACGAAGTTAAATATAGTCATGCCGTGGAGAGACCCCAGCAGAAAGAGGCGATCGGTCGCGACCTGGACCGGAAGTACGTTTTTCTGACCGGACCCCGCCAGGTCGGGAAAACGACCCTCGCACGCCGCCTCGCCGAGGCACGCAAGGGTTCCTGCTACCTCAACTTCGACGCGGACCCGGATCGGATTGTCATCCTGCGACAGGCATGGGACCGCAAGGCGCCCCTGATCGTCCTCGACGAGGTCCACAAGTTGAAGTCGTGGAAGCGACGCCTCAAGGGGGTCTACGACACGGAGGGGATCCCCCCGCGGGTTCTGGTCACCGGCAGCGCGCGCCTGGATCTCTATCGGAGGGGGGGCGACTCGATGGCCGGACGGTACTTCCTCCACAGGCTCCACCCCCTCTCGGTCCGCGAATTGAGGGGAACCGCTCCCCCCGCGGAGATCCTCGAACGATTGATGCGGCACGGGGGATTCCCGGAACCGTACCTGTCCGGGAACGACCAGGACGCGGCGCGCTGGCGGCAGCAGCACCTCGAGCGGATCGTCCGCGAGGACATCCAGGATCTCGAGCCGGTCAAGGACGTCAAAACGCTCCTCCTCCTTGTCGATCTCCTCCGCGAGCGCGTCGGTTCGCCGATCTCCCATGCCTCGCTCGGGCGCGACCTCGAATTGTCCCCCCACACCGTCAAGCGCTGGATCCAGGTTCTGGAACACATGTACGTCGTCTTCCTCGTCGCGCCGTGGCACCGGAACGTGGCCCGCGCGATCCTGAAGGAACCGAAGGTGTACTTCTACGACACCGGCGCCGTGCGCGGCGACGAGGGGGCCCGCCTCGAGAACGCCGTCGCCGTGTGCCTGCGCAAGTGGCTGCACCACCGGACCGATACGCAGGGCAGGTCGAACGATCTGCATTACATCCGCGACAAGGAGAAGCGGGAGGTGGATTTCGCCATCGTGGAGGATCGTCGACCGCATCTCCTGATCGAGGTCAAGCGATCGGACACCTCCGTGTCCCCCTCCTTGCGGTATTTCGCCAAGCGGCTCGCTCCGGCCGAATCCCTCCAGATCGTCCAGGCCGCGACCCGCGCCCAGACCCTCGACGGAATCCACGTGCGCCCCGCGGCGGATTGGCTGGACTCGCTCGAGGCGTGAGGGTCGCGATTTTCCCATGTAATCCCGCGATGAATCGGACCGGATCGCGCATCCAATACCACGGGCGCCCCGCATGAGAGAACCGGAGGATGGAGACCTGATCCGATGCGCGCAGGCGGGAAACCGGGAGGCCGCCGGGGCGCTCTGCCGCCGGTACGCTTCGCCGCTCTACAACTTCGTCTTCTGGCGCGCGGACGGACGCCGCGAGGAGGCGGAGGAGATCGTGCAAGAGACCTGTCTCGACGCGCTGCGCTCGCTGCGGACCTTCCGGGGGGAGGCCGCCTTCTTCACCTGGCTCTGCGCGATCGCGCGCAGACGCCTCGCCGGGCGCTCCCGAAGAAACGCCGCCTCGCGGGCCCTCTTCCGGGCGGACCCCGATATCGAACGCCTCGTCGGATACCTGGAGGGACGGGAGCCCCTCCCCCACGAGGCGCTCGAACGCGAGGAGGTGCGGGGCGTGATCTCCGGCTGCCTCGCCGCGCTCCCGCCGCGCTGGCAGGCTCTCCTGAAGGGGAAATACGTCGACGGGCGCAGCGCCGAGGATCTCGCCCGCGAGAACGGGGAAGGCGCGACCGCCGTCCACAGCGCCTTGCAGAGGGCACGCGAGGCGCTCGCCTCGTCGCTGCGACTGGCGTTCACGGAAGCGGAAGGAGGGCTCCATGCGTGAGATCCCGGAAGGAGACCTGGAGGCGATTCTCAAGGCGGCCCGGACGGAGGAGCCCGGCGGGGCGTTCGTCGACAGGATCGAGGCAAGGGCACGGGAGATTGCGCCGGGCCGGGCGTCTCGCCTTCCCCTCTGGGCCTGCGCAGCGGCAGCGGTCGTGAGTTGCGCCGCGTGGCTGTTTCATCGGGGGGATCCGGCGTTGCCGCCGATCGCCAACTACCTCTACCGGACCTTGGGCGAGAGACTGGATGCCCGTGACACGGTCGTAGCCGGGGAGGTCGTCTCCTCGGGAGGGATCCTCGACGGGACCACGTTCCGGGTGCGCATCGACGACCGGATCCGGGGGACCGGGACGGAGGGGGAGTGGGTCCTCTCGTACCCCCCGAACGACACGGGGGGCCTCTGGCGCCCCGATCGCGGCGCACGCGGGATCTTCTTCCTGTCGGAGGGTCGGATGAGGAACGAGACGGACTTCCTCCCTGCCCGTACCGACGACATCTATACGCGGCTCCGGAACCTCCTGCGCGGATATGAGGATGGCTCGGCCCTTCGCACGATCCTGCAGCACCTCGCGACCGTGCCCGCGGAGACGATCCCAGAGGACGCACCCCACGCGATCCAACTGGCCCACTGTCTCATCCAGGACGACTGGGCCACGTATACACGGCCATCCGACCTCGCCCGGGACCTGTCGGTCGTCCCCGCCTTCCGCGCCCCCGAGGGGATCCGCACGACGATCGCGTTTCTGCGCGAGAACCTGGACACCCCGGCGACCCGACCTGCGCTTTCGCTCCTGGTGACCGCCGGAGGGTACGAGGCGGAGGCGTTCCTGGCCGAAGCCGTATCGGGACGCCTGGGGGAGGGCGCATCGGCGGAGGCGGGACGTCTGTTGCGGACGCTCGCAACCGGGAACCGGGGAGATGTCCTTCCCGCGCGTGTCGTCGTCCAGGGCCCGGGGCCGGGAGATGCGCCCGAAGCGTTAGCCGAATACATCTACGGCATCTTCTACCGACTTGCAGACTGCAGAGTCGGATTGTTCGGCCGCGTTGCGACGCCGGAAGGGGAAGATCTGGAGCGCGGGATGCGCCTGGAATCCGTCGGGATATTCCAGATACCGGACAATTTGAGGGATCTGCCGGAGGTATGGGGCAGGCCGATGGACGCCGATCATCGCGAGGATGTCGATCTCGGAGCATACGGACCTGGCACATGGGTTCTGTTGCTGGTCGACGAGGCCGGACGATTCGGGGAGGGCGGACCGCAGAGGATCGCGCCGTTGGGCAGCGAGGCAGACGCTTGGGCGCTTGCGGTCAGGATCCGCGCCGTGGCGCGCCGGGACGCGGCCTTGGCGCCCGCGCTCCTGGCTGAACTCGCGCGCGGGGGCGGGGATCTCCCCTGGAGCACGCCGGAGGATCTGATCGTGGACATCGCTGCGGTCGGTGACGACGCGGCCGCGCGGGACCTGCGCGCCTGGGCGCGCTCGCAGCCGGAGGGGGACCTGCGCAGCGCGGCGGAGACTGCCGCGGACAGGATCGATCTCGTCGAGACCGTACGGGCCGACCACACGCGCGCACTGGAGAAGTTCCTCGCCCTGCTCCGCGATCCGGACTGGTCGACGCGCGAGGCCGGGACGGACTCCCTTCGCGAGTGGCTGCGCACCCTCGGGCGAGGGGAACTCCTCTGGCTGAAGGACGATCTCGACCGGCGCATGGAGGGGATGGACCCCGAGACGCGCACGCGCCTCGACCACCTGCGGGAGGAGTTCCCACTCCTTCAGAGGTAGCCCTTCTCCCCATCCTCCTGTCTCCTGACTCCCGTCTCCCGTGTTGTCATAATCCCCCCGCCTTGCCCTTCCCCCTGGCGTGCGCCCTGGTGTTCGGCTCGGTCCTGCTGGCGTCGCTGGCGGCCGTGGAGGGGCTCGCGGGGGTATGGGAGAGGGCGCGGGGACGGTACGTGAACGCCGCCGAGGAGTCGCTCGATGCGGCGTGGCTCACGTGGCCGGCGAGGCGGGTCCTGGGGGCGGGGATCGCATCCGCGTTCGTGCTGGGCGGGGCGTGCGCGCTGGCGCACCCGGCGTGGGCGCCCGCGGGGGCTGGCGTAGGGCTGCTCCTTCCCCTCGGGGCGCTCTGGACGCTGGCGCGAAGAAGGGCGGAACGCGCGCGCGCGGCGCTCCCGGAGGCGCTTGAGGCGATCTCGCGCTCCCTGCGCGCGGGGAGCGCGCTCCCCCAGGCGGTCTCGCGCGCCGCCGGGAGCGTCGCGGGGCCGATGGGGCGCGAGCTGGCGCTCGTCTCCCGCGAACTCGGCCTGGGGGTCCCGCTGGAGGAGGCGCTCTCGCACTGGCACGAGCGCGTCGGCGACGCGGACCTCGCGCTCGCCGTCGAGGGGATCCGGCTCGCGCAGGAGGTCGGCGGAACGCTCTCCGAGACGCTTCAGAACCTCGTCGTGACCGTCCGGGAGCGCCGCAGGGCCCAGGCGCGGCTGAATGCGCTCACCGCCCAGGGGAGGATGCAGGCGTGGGTCGTCGGACTCCTGCCGTTCGGCCTCGCCGGGTTCCTCGCCTGGATGGACCCGGAGGGGATGGCGGAATTCCTGCGGCGCCCGGCGGGGGTGTCGCTCGTGGCGCTCGCCGCGATCCTCCAGGCGGTCGGGATCGCGTGGATCCGGTGGATCGTCCGGCCGTAGGAAATCAGGAATGAGGAATGAGGAATGAGGAATGAGAACCGAACCCTGCGCCTCGCGGTCCTGTTCTCGGGGACGGGCCGGACCCTCGAAAACCTCCAGGAGAAGATCGCGCGCGGGGAGATCCCCGCCCGGATCGTCCTGGCGCTCGCCAGCGGTTCCGAATGCGGCGGGATCGCGCGCGCGCGCCGGCTCGGGCTCCCCCTGGAGATCGTCGACCGCCGCGCGCACCCCGACCGGAAGAGGTTCGACGAGCGGATCCTGCGCGCGCTGGAGGCACACCCCGCGGACCTCGTCTGCCTCGCCGGCTGGCTCTACCTGTTCCCCCTCCCCGCCGAGTGGCGAGGGAGGGTCCTGAACATCCACCCCGCGCTCCTGCCGCGGCACGGCGGGCGCGGGTTCCACGGCGAGCGCGTCCACCGCGCGGTCCTGGAGGCGGGCGAGAAAGAGAGCGGGTGCACGGTCCACCTCGCCGACGACCGGTACGACCACGGCCCGACGGTCCTCCAGAGGCGCGTCCCGGTGCTGCCGGGGGACACCCCCGACACGCTTGGGACAAGGGTCTTCGCCGAGGAGTGCATCGCCTACCCCGAGGCGGTCCGCGCCTTCGCCGCGGGGACGATCCCGGGGCAGGCGCTCCCGCCGGTCCGACCGTGAACGGCTCGCCGTGACCGGTACGCGCGTCGTCGCCTGTGTCGAGGTCGACCCCGCCGCGGGGCCGCTGGGGCTGCGCGAGCGGCACGGCGAGCCGATCCTGGGAAAGCCCGCCGTCCGGCATGTCCTGGAGGCGCTCGGACGCTGCCGCACCGTGCAGGAGACCGTTCTGACCTCCGTGTCCAGCGCCGGGATCGACCGCGCCTGGATCGAGGGGCTGACCGTCCGGACGCTCATCCGGGAGTTCCCGGATATCCCGGACCGGCCGTGGCTGCGCCGCGCGCGACTCTGGGCGCGCGATTCCTGGCGCGGCGGGCTCTTCTGGACGACCGCCTTCGACGAGGAGGGGCGGCCGGGGCTGATGCACGAGGCCGCGACCTCCTCCGGGGCGGACCTTCTCGTGCGGGTCCCGGCGACCGCCGTCTGGCTCGACCCCGGGCGGCTCGACCGCCTCGTCGAGCACCACCTGCGGATCAGCGACACCTTCGAGGTCGCCTTCACGAAGGCGCCGCCCGGCCTCGCGCCAGAGTCGTACACCGTGGGGGTCCTGGCGAAGATGGCGAGGCTTGGGCGCACGCCGCGCGAGATGTTCGCCTACCGCCCCGACGACCCCGTGAGCGACCCGGCGAAGAAGCCGTGCGCCCTGCACCTGCCCGAGGCGGTGGTGCGGACCCCCCTGCGGCTCCTGGCCGATACGAGACGTGGACGGCGCCTCGCCGAACGCCTCGCCGACAGGGGCCTGCGCCCCGGGGAGGCGCGCGACGAGGAGATCGCCTCCGCGATCGGACGCGCCCCTTCCCTGGAATTCGCCGACGGACCCCGCGCGATCCTCGTGGAGGCGATCCGCGAAGAGGCGGGGAACGCCCCGGCACACCTGACCGAGGACGGGTTTGCGCGCGCCCTCCCGTGGTTCGGATCGCTCGACGACATCACAGTGACCCTCGGGGGGGGCGGCGAGCCCATGCGCCATCCCTCCCTCCCCGCCTGGGTGCGCCGGGCGCGCCAGGCCGGGGCACTGGGGATCGCGGTACAAAGCCGCGGCGAGGGGGACGACGCCGCCTGGGAGGCGCTCCTGGAGGCCGCGCCGGATCTCGTCGAGATCCGGATCGATGCGACGGACGACGAGGAGGGGCCTTCGAAGCGCGCCCGATGGATCCTCGAACGCGCGCCGAAGGAGAAGGGGGGGCCGCTCCTGGTCGTTTCGCGCGAGAAGAGGATCGACCGCGAGGAGCGGATCGAGCCGTTCGTGGACGACTGGCTCGCGCGCGGGGCGTGGCCGGTCATCCGGCCCACGGCTGCCTACGCCGGCGCACGGTCGGACCTCTCCCCCGTGCGTCTGCTCCCGGCCGAACGCCACGCCTGCCTGCGCCTTCGCCGGGAGATCTGTCTCCGTGCCGACGGCCGCTGGGGCGTATGCTCGATGGACCTCGCCGGGGCGCTGCCATCCCCCCCGGTCTGCGCCGGACCGGAGGCTTGGCAGACAAGCCCGCTCGCAAGCCTGCGCGACACGCACCTGTCGCTCGCGTGGGATCGCCTCCCCCGTCCCTGCCAAACCTGCCTCGACTGGGACCGGACAGGCTGACAAAAAACCGGGCCGGCTCGATCCGAGCCGGCCCGGCGACTTGCCTCTACGGCTCGGTCCTAATCGTCCCGCAGGTTCCGGATCGCCTCGTCGATCGCCTGTCCGACCTCCCGGATCCACGGAAATCCACCGCGCAGGACCGCCAAGTCCCGCGCCACCTCATCGGGCCCGGAGGTAGCCACCACCTGCCTCACGCGGGCGAGTCCGAGATCCCTGCATGCCGCCAGGCCCCGATCGGCCTCGGCGACGAAGTCCACGTAGCCGGAACGGAGCCCCTGCCCCCGCAGGCGCCTGAACTCGCGGATCGCACCCTTGACATCCCCGGCCCGAAGGAGCCGCCACCCTTCCACCAGCCCCCCGTCGATCTCCTGGATCCGCCGGTCGTGCCGGCTCACAAGGTCCGGACAACTCTTGTCCGCGGCGTCGAGCACCCCGACCAGTTCCCCGGCCGCGACGACCCCGGTCCGGCGCGAGATCTCGTTGCCCAGCGGGTCGCACAGCACCAGCGTCGGGCTCGATTGCACGCGGTAGCGCGACAGGATCTCGGCATTCCGGGCGTCGTCGACGTCGAGTTCCACCCAGCGGAAGTTCCCGACGTGCGGCGCCGTGCGCGCATCCGAGAAGGCCATGCGCCGCATCAGTTCGCACCCGCAGACCTCGGTCTTGCCTGCCGGGGTGGTGGTGCGACAGTAGAAGAACAGCACGATGGGGCGTGCCTCGCCGGCCGGACGGACGTACTGCTTCACCGTCGCCGCGTCGTACGGGGCCTCCGGACTGTACTGCGCCAGGTCCGGCCCGACGGCCGACGGCCCGCCGAGCGTGACGGGCGTCCCCTCCTCCAACCGAACCGGCAAGGGATTCGGTTCGAACCGCATCCTCTCCGCGGCGGGACCCGCCGCGTTCCCGCCGGGGCATCACCCCGCCTCCGACGGCACATACGCCGCCCCCACGAGGATCCCCACCACCGATACCCATTTCACCCATGTACGCATGCCCAACCTCCCCTCGGAAACACCCCGCCCGCTTATGCTATGTCCCATGAAGTGAATCCCCTAGCGCGACGCGAGCGCCTCGCCGATCGCGTCCCGGACCTCCCGGATCCCCGGGAACTCCTCGCGCAGGGCGTTGAGGTTTCTCACCACATCCTCCCCACCCTGGGCGACCACCTGCCGGACGCGCGCGATCCCCCGCTCCTTGCACGCCTCCAGCCCCCGCTCCGCCTCCACACGGATGCTGCGATACCGCAGCCGGGTCGCCTGCGCCTGAAGACGGCGAAACTCGCGGACCGCGCCCTTGCAGTCCCCCGCCCCGAGAAGACGCCAGCCGTCGACGATCTTCCCGTTCATGTCCGCGATCGTGCGGTCGTTCCGCCCCATCGTCTGGCCGCTGCCGCCCAGCGCGGAGGTCAATTCGTTGATCAACCGGCCGGCATGGATCGGCCCCTCGACGCGACCGACCTCGTTCCCCAGCGGATCGCAAAAGACCAGCGTCGGACTCGAGGTGACGCGGAACTGCTGCAGGATGTCGGCGTTGCGCGCGTCGTCGACGTCGATCTCCAACCACCGGAAGTTCCCGACATGCGCCGTTGTGCGGACATCCGAGAAGGCCATGCGGCGTATGACCTCGCAGCTGCACATCTTTTCCCCCTGGATGACGCTGCAGTAGAAGAAGATCACGACCGGTCGGGTCTCGTTCGCCGGGCGCACGAACTGCTTTGCGGTGAGGCTGCCGGTCGCCCCTCCATCCACGCTGTAGTCCCCCCGCGATGTCGCGCTGTCGTCGACCGTGACCGGGGTGGCCTCCCCGAGCACCCCGAGGTCATTGGCGGCTTCGTAAGAGTTCGGATCGAACTGCATCACCTGGCGGGGAGGAACCCTTGCACTCGCGACCTGACCGGGCGCGCTGGGGCCACTGGGGCCGCTGCATCACCCGGCGTCCAACGGGACGAACGACCCGAACACGAGAAGCGCCACCATACCCATGAACAGCGCCAGGGACCGCATATCCGTTCCTCCTTGGTCCAGCGTATATCCCGCCCGGTATATATATCATCCCGACCTCCGGCGGCTTCCCTGCCTGGATTCCATGCAAAAAACGACGGTGGACCGACAGGCGAAGCCCAACCGCGATATCGTTGCAAGTAATTTATTGCAAACGAGTTGCATCATAATATCCGACCGTATCGTACTAGGGGATAGGGAGGCTCCAGAACAGGAGAAGAAATCTATCAAGGGAACGGATCGCCTGGACAACCACTCCGTCCGGTCCCGCCACAACCAGGCAGCCGGCAACCACGGCCCCCGCCAGAAGTGCGGTCTCGACAAGCGCAGTCCCCGATCCGCGGCGAGGTTTCGGCGCGGCGCGACCGCTGCCCGCCGGGATCGGGATCACGCCCAGGCCCCCACGAGCCACAGTTTCAATCGCATCCCCCACTCCGTGAGGAGGACCACCGCGCAGAGCGCGATCACGGAAAGCAGGACGACCCACTCGGCGCGCGTGACCCCCTCGACTCGCCTGGTGGACTCGCTCGGGGCGGGCCCCTCGACTCGCCTCGATGTCGTATCGGTGGGCTCGCTCGGGGCAAGCCCCGTGACAGGCGGATGGGGGGGGCCGCCGAAGGGGCGCCGTTCCAGGAGCGCCTCGGCCAGGATCTTCTCGTGCACGTAGTCGAGCGCCGCCCCGGGCGGGATCCCGCGCGCGATCCGCGTGACGCGCACGCCGGAGGGGGCGAGACGTTTCGCCAGGTACAGGGCGGTCCCGTCCCCCTCCAGGTCCGCGCCCGTGGCGAGGATCACCTCTCGCATCGACCCGGCGCGCTTCAGGAGGGGCGCCACCGTCAGGTGCTCCGGCTCGATCCCGTCCTGCGGCGAGAGGCGCCCCATCAAGACGTGGTACAGCCCGTGGTACTGCCGCGTCTGCTCGATTGAGACGACGTCCTTGGGCTGCTCGACGACGCACAGCAGGGAGCGGTCCCGCCCCGGATCGGAGCAGATCGCGCAGAGTGTCTCCTCGGTGACGCAGAAGCACTCCTTGCACGGATGCAGGTCCGTGCAGACCTTCCGGATCATTTCGGCCAGCGCGAGCACCTCGTCCCGCTTCACCGACAGGAGGTGGAAGACGATCCGGTCCGCGGAACGCGGCCCGATCCCCGGCAGCCGCTCGAGCGCGGCCACGAGCCTACGCAGGGGATCCCGCGGGGCGGGGAGCTCCTCCCCGTCCCGCCCCCCCCGGAAGCGCGTCGGACGCCTCATCCCGCGGCGGCTTCCGCCTGGGGAAGGGGGAACCCCTTCTCCAGGGCGACCGCCTCCAGGCACGGTCGGCAGACGAACTGCCGGTTCCCCGGGTACTCGAGGCGGAAGGCAGCCGTCCCCGCGCACGCCTCGGGATGGAACGGCAGGAAACCGCAGGGGACGCCGGCCGCCGCGGCGATCCGGAAGATCCCGGTCGGCGCGCGATGGGCGCGGTGCGTCCGGTCATGCACCGGGACGGCTCCCGCTCATCGAAGCCTGCCGCTCTTCGAGCGTCAGGCGAGCCGCCTCCTGCTCCGCCTCCTTCTTGCTCCGGCCGTTCCCCATGGACCCTTCCTCGGCGCCGAGCATCGAGCGCACCTCGAACGTCTTGTGGTGCTCGGGGCCCGACTCCGAGATCACGCGGTATCCCGGCGTGACGCCCAGCTCCCTCTGCGCCCACTGCTGCAGGAGCGACTTGTAGTTGACCCCCTCGCGGCTCTCGGCAACCGCGGGGATCACCCCCGACAGGTGCCGCAGGACGAACAGCCGGGCCACCTCGAACCCGGCATCCAGGTACACCGCGCAGATGAGCGCCTCGAAGAGGTTCGCGTGGAGCGAGGCGGGGATGCGCCCCCCGCGCCCGGTCCCCTTCCCGACGATCAGCCACCGTTCGAGTTCCATCTCCTTGGCGCGCTTGCCGAGCGCGGCGCGGCTGACGACCGCCGACTTGATCTCGGTGAGAGGCCCCTCCTGCGCGGCAGGCCGGGTCCGGTAGAGATGCTCGCAGACGATGAGCCCCAGGACCGAATCCCCGAGGAACTCCATCCGCTCGTTGCTCGGGTGAGACTCGTCCTTCGCCGAGGAGTGGGTCAGCGCCTCCCGCAGCAGGCGCCGGTCCCAGAACTTGTAGTGGATCGCGTCCTCGCACCCCGTCAGGCGTTCGATCTCGGACGGGGAGTAGCCGGACGGCGACCCGGCCGAGGCAGGGGGCTGCCCCCCCTCCCGGGGTC
>JACQRN010000252.1 GCA_016206515.1 Planctomycetota bacterium
CGCCCCCCCGGGCGGCGCCCCCCTCCGGCGGCCCGCGGACAGGATGTCCGCGGGCCGCCATTCCAAAAAGGTATGCTGCGGGCAGAACATGACCTCGAAGGAACTGGCGGCATCCCCCACCACGGGCCACAGGCGCGCGGCGCTGATCGGGCTCACCCTCGGCACGGGGATCGCGCTCTCGCTCGCCACGTTCTCCTCGGTGCGCGTATGGGAAGAGCGCGACATCAAGAACCGGTTCGAGGACGAGGCCTCCCGCTTCCACGCCCATCTGCAGGATGTCGTCGGGAAACGGATCGACACCCTCAACTCGATCGCCGCCCTGTACGCCTCCGACCCGGAGGTCACCCTCGAGGAGTTCCACTCCTTCGTGGATCGCGCCTGGGGACATACGCCGGACACGCTCGCCTTCGCCTGGGTCGCGCACGTCCCGCGCCGGAGGCGGGATGAGGCCGAGGAGGCGGCGCGGCGCCAGATCCATCCCGCCTTCCGCATTACGGAACGGAACGAGAACGGCGACCTCGTGCCGGCGGCCACCCGGGACGGGTACTACCCGGTCGCCTACGTCGAACCGATGGAGGGGAATGAACGGGTGCTCGGGTACGACCTCGGGTCGGAGCCGGCCCGGCGTGAGGCGCTCCTGCGCGCCCGGGACACCGGGCACCCCTGCGCCACGGAGCGGATCCGCCTGACGGTTGCTGGCGTGGCCCCCGACGGATTCCTCGTCTTCCACCCCGTCTATACCGCGGGAGAGCCCACGGCCACGGCGGCGGAACGCGCCCGGTCGCTTCGGGGGTTCGCCGTCGCCGCGGTGCTGTACGAGGCGCTCCTGCGCGAGACGATCGGACGCACGGACGCGAAGGGGATCCCGGTCGAGGTCGTCGACGAGTCGGCCGACCGGGAGAACCGGACCCTGTACATCTCCGAGGCGGCCCGCCCCTATCTCGAGGACCCCCTGCTTCAGTGGACGCGCCCGATCGACGTCGCCGGACGGCACTGGGTCCTGCGGTTCTTCGCGACCCCGGGGTACCTCCGCGCGAACGCCCAGAAAACCTCCTGGATCCTCCTCGGCGGGTGGCTCACCGTCACCGCCGCCGCGGTGGGGTATCTCCTCCTCACCCGGCGATCGCACCGGCTGGGGGTCGCCCTGGAGGCGATCGAGAACCGCGAGCGGATCCAGGGGACGACGATCCGCCGCTCGCTGGAGGAGGGGGAGTTCATCGTCCACTACCAGCCGGTCGTCGAGATCACCACGGGCCGGATCGTCGCCAGCGAGGCGCTGGTGCGGCGAGGGCGCGCGGGCACGCCGATCGAACCGCCCTCCGGGTTCATCCCCGCGGCCGAGGCCTCGGGGCAGATCGTCGCTCTGGGCGAGTGGGTGCTGCGGACCGCCTGCGCCCAGAACCGCGAGTGGCAGAGAGCGGGGAGTGCCGACCTGCGGGTGGCGGTCAACGTATCGCTCAAACAACTGCGCGACCACCGGCTTGTCGTCACGGTGGCGCGGATCCTCAAGGAAACCGGGATGGCGCCCCGCACGCTCGACCTGGAGATCACCGAGGGGAACGTGATGGAGGAGGCCGACCTGGCGATCGGATCGATGCAGGGGCTCCAGGCGCTGGGCGCCCAGATCTCGATCGACGATTTCGGGACCGGGTACTCGTCGCTGTCGCACCTCAAGCAGTTCCCGATCCACACCCTGAAGATCGACCAGTCGTTCGTCCGGGACATCACGACGGACCCCAACGACGCGGCGATCGTTTCCACGATCATCGGGATGGCCCACTCCCTCCACCTGCGCGCGGTCGCCGAGGGGATCGAGACCCCCGAGCAGCTCGACTTCCTCCGCCGCCACGGCTGCGACTACGGCCAGGGGTTCTATTTCAGCCGCCCCGTCCCGGCGGAGGAGTTTGACAGGATGTTGCGGGAGGGCTGGACACTCCCGCGGCAGCCGGTGACGGCGTAGGGGGGACGCTGTCCGTTGACACGCGTGTCGTCCCGAGCGAGCGGAAGAACCGCGGGCGTGCGAGCGAGGGACCTATGTCCAACGTACCGCCCCCAGCACACACAGGTCCCTCGGGCGCCCGCTGCCGATTCGAACGCGCCCTCGGGACGACACCCCCTCGCCCCTACGCCGGCACGAACGCCTCGGCCCCGAGGTACTTCCCTCGCAGGGAGTTCCATGTCTTCAACCGCGACCAGTCCGGGCGCGCCTGCATCTTCATCCGGTCGTTGAGCCACGGGTTCGGGAAGAAGACCGTCATCATCTGCTCCCGCTTGCCGTTCCAGAGGCGCAGGCCGAACGAGGCGCGGACGCACGCGCCCGCCTTCTCCCGGACGTCCCGGAAGAACGCCACCCGCGAGCACTTCCGGTGCCGGGCCAGAGCCGGCGGGGTCTTCCCGCCGTGCGTCTTGCGGTTCTCCCCGAGGCACAGGTGCAGGTGCCACGGCCCCAGGTCGACCGTCATGTAGCCGTCGAGCATCGAGACCTTC
>JACQRN010000220.1 GCA_016206515.1 Planctomycetota bacterium
CCAGCAGGAGATGGCGCGCAACGTCCTGCGCTCGGAGAGGCGGCGCGTGCGGGACGTCATGATCCCCTGGGAGCGTGTCGCGAAGATCGCCCCCGATGCGGACGCGCGCGCCCTGCGGGGCGCCTCTCCGGGACAGGCGCACGCGCGCTATCCGGTCGTGTCGGCGGATGGGCACCTCCACGGGATCGCGCACCTGCTGGACCTCCTGCGCCCGGGGACGCCGCCCGCCGCTCGTATCGCGCGGAGCGCCTACTTCCTGCGCGCCGACCAGACCGTCCTGGCGGCGCTCCTCACCCTCCAGCGCCGCCACGCCCCGATCGCCGTCGTCCGCGACGCCGGACGGATGGTGGGGATTGTCACCGCCAAGGACCTCGTGGAGGAAATCGTCGGGGATCTTCATGATTTGTGATGGTTGTCGTCCCGAGGAGCCAGTTCGGATGACCGCGAGGCTCCGAGGGACCTCTGTGTCAGACGGACGAGCGAACAGGGGTCCCTCGTCGCCTGCGGCCTGATCGATGGCTCCTCGGGACGACCCGCATATCCCCGCGGAAAGTTGCCCTCCCCCACCCCCTGGCCTATGATTCGGGAAGCGGCGCTTAAGCCATGACGGAAGCCATCTCCATACGCCACCTCACCGTCGGCGCCCTCCTCGGGGCGCTCGCGGTCCTCCTCTGCAGCGGTACGTCGCTCGCGGGGCTCGGCAGCGCCGGCGCGTCCAATCCGGACGGACCCCAGATCCTCACGGCGGGGGTCAAGTCCCCCGGGAGCGTCACGGACTCCCTGCTCCTGGTCGACCCGACGGAGTACGCGCTGGTCACCTATACGCTGGATCCGACCAACCGGCTGCCGGTCCTGAACGCGCTGCGCTACTACGGATGGGACCTCCTCCTGCGCTCCTACCCGAGCGCGGCGTACCTGCCGGAGGGAGCCGACAACGCGACCTACCGGGAACCGGAGGTCAAATGGGTCGCTCGCGCGGGCCAGAACAGCTCCCACGGCATCCGGAAGCATCTGGAGCTGTTCCTGCGGGCCCACCACCGGCTGACGCAGGCGGAGGGGAATCCGAAGACCCCGGAGGACGTCCAGGGGGAACAGCTCCGGGGGAGCGCGGGGCACACCGCCCTTCAAACGCTCGTGACGGGGAGCATCGCGGAGTTCGTGCTCCTGGACACCGCGCTCAAGCGGATCTGCTGGTATGCGGTGGAGTCGGACCGGATCCTGTTCCTGTCCGCGCGCCGGTACGACTATGACCTCACCCTGGCGACCGCCTGGCCCCACTCGTTCTCGGAGAGGGGGCTGGCGATCCACTCGCGGGACCGGGGGGATATGGCCAATCCGAACAGCGACTTCTGGCCGGTCCAGTACGTCCACAAGATGATCGACTCCAAGGGGGAGACCGTCCCGGGGACCACACCGGCCGGCCCAGGCGGTGGCGGCGGGCAGGGGACTGTGAACGAGTGGGGCGAGTATACGGACGACGGGGTTCCGGAGTGAACCGGGCCGCCCGCCGTTCGCTCGCTGCGGGAGCCGTCCTCGGGGGGGTCGCCGGGCTCCTGCTCGCCGGCGGCTCGCCCGCGGGAGCGGGGACGCCCGGCGCCCAGAACCCGGACGGGGGAGAGATCCTCACCGCCTCCCTCTCGTCGGTCGGGGGAGGCGACCTCCTGCTCGTCGTCGACCCGGTGCAGTACAGCATCGCGATTTACGACACGAACAACCAGAACCGCCTGATGCTCCTGCGCGCGCTGCGCTACTACGGATGGGACCTCCTCCTGGAATCGTTCCCCAGCAGCGGGCACGAGCCCCGGGGCGGCGACAAGAACAAGCCGTACGGCGAGATGGCGATCCCGTGGTCCTGGGGTGGCGCCAGCGCGCACAACTCCTCCTGGGGGATCGCGCAGATGATCCAGGGGAAGGACAAGCCCGGACGGATGTCGCTCCCGCAGTTCCGGGAGAGGCACGAGCAACCCGCGCTTCCGGAGGAGCCGCCCCGCGGCGGGGGCGCGGGGCGCACGATCCTCCAGACGCTCAACGGGGTGGGAGGCGCCGGGTCGGACGCCTTCGCGATCGTCGACACGAGCGACGGCGTGCGCCGCGCCTGCTGGTACACCCTGGGCGGCGCCTCCGCGATCCAGCTCCTGGCGGTCCGCGACTTCCAGTGGGACGTAAAGATGCCCCAGGCCTGGTCCGGGCGGAAGATCAACCGCGCGCATCTCGACTATCCCGGCGGGATCGGGGCCGGACGGGCCGAATTCTGGCCGGTCCAAAGGGTCCGCTACTTTGTTGAGTCGGCGGTCGACTCGGCGGAGGAGCCCGAGGGGGGCGAAACCCCTCCCGGCGACAATTGACACCTCCTCG
Source organism: Planctomycetota bacterium (assembly GCA_016206515.1). Taxonomy (GTDB): domain Bacteria; phylum Planctomycetota; class SBBH01; order SBBH01; family JACQRN01; genus JACQRN01. Next base: position 2,356 of record JACQRN010000220.1, read on the forward strand.
CAAGGCGTGGTAGGAGACGGGGCGTGGCCGAGCCGTTCGTGAACTTCGAGGGGGCCTGCAAGGACCTGGGTGTCGGCGAGGAGCAGATGAAGGACCTGATCTCGCGCGGGGACCTGCGCGCCTTCAGCGACGCGGGGACGTTCAAGTTCCGGCGGACGGACCTCGATGCCTACAAGAAGAAGCATCCTGCCAGCGAGGAGGCCGGAGGCGAGGAGCCCCTGGTGATCCTCCCGGAGATGGAGGATGCGGAATCGCTGGAGGCGGTCGCGATGGACGCCGCCGAGATCGCCGAGGAGGAACCCACGATGGGCGGCCCCTCCGAGGAGACGATGCCGCTCCTCCAGAAGAGCGACCCGATGCTCCTCGAGGAGTCGGCCGTGGTCGAGGCGACGCCCCCCTCCGACGGGGAGGCGGACCTGACCGACACGTTGACCGACGCGCAGGAGATCTCCCTGGAGGATCTCGCGGCCGAGGACGAGGCACCGAAGGCCGCGCCGCCGAGGCCTCCTTCGCAACCGAAGAAGGGGATCCCGGCGCCCTCCGCCACCGAGGAGATCTCGCTCGAGGAGGTCGGCGGCCCCGTCGACCTCTTGCGGGACGAGGAGGCCAGCTCGGCCACCGAGGAGCTGCGGTTGAGCGACGAGGTGGGCCTCGCCCCCACCGAGGATATCGCGGGCGAGGGGGTCACCTCCCAGATCACACGCCCGATCGACCTCGAGGACGCCGGGATGACGACCGACCCGCTGGCGATCGAGGGGATGCCCGAGGCCGGGGAGGAGCAGCCGGAGGATCTGGCCGCCCCGAAGGGGGGGATCCCGCGGTCGGGCCTCTTGAGCCTGTCGGGGGTCCGCCAGCGCAAGCAGGGACACCCCGCGTGGGCGGTCCTGATGGTGCTCACCGGCGCCGGCCTCGCCTTCACCGGTGCGATCCTGCTCGGGTACCCGCAGAGGTACGTCCCCGGGTACCTCGACTGGGCGCTTGAGGCGATGCCCCCCACCGAGGCCGGACTGGCCAACCCCCCGCCCGAGCGGAGGCTGCCGCCCCTGGTCGCCCCGTTGGACCTCCTGCGCGACTTCAACGTCCCGTCCGAAGGCCGGGAACGACCGCCGGAAACCGCGAGGTAGGGACGGGCTTCATGCCCGTCCGGTGCGCCATCGATTCAACCCTTCCGTATTGAAAAGGGGCGCACGCACAGCGTACGATTCTCGCCCGTTCCGTCGACCATTGTGCGGTGTACGTGAAGGAGGGGGATCGATGCGGCAGGCATGCGGAATCGCGGTTCTGGCCACGGCGCTGACGGGGTGCGTCTCGAGCGCCAAGTACAACGAGGTGGTCCACAGCTACGAGGAACTCGACCGGGTCAACCAGGACCTGGCCGTGACGATCGAGGACATCCAGACCGAGAACCAGCACATGCGCGTGCTGATGGAGCAGGCGCAGATCAGCGAGCAGCAGGCGCAGGAACTCCTGGCGCTCGAACGGCGCCGCCGCGAGGAGACCGAGGCGATCTTCCGCGGCATCGAGGGAACGACGATCTCCGCGGGGGGCGGCCTGCAGATGTCGACGGAGCTCCTGTTCGATTCCGGCCGCGCGGACCTGAAGGACTCCGGCAAGCGCGTCCTGAAGGAGGTCGCCTCGCGCCTCAAGCAGACGAGCGACATGATCCGGGTCGACGGCCACACGGACGCCGTGCCGATCAGCCGCTCGCGCGAGAGGTTCGCGACGAACTGGCACCTTTCGGCCGCCCGCGCTGCCGCGGTGCTGGCGTTCCTGGAGTCCGAGGGGGTCCCGGCGAACCGGATGTTCCTGGCCGGGTACGCCGAGCACCGACCGGCCGACGCCGGCCGTGCGCCGGACCCCCGCCGCCCGAACGCGAAGGACCGCCGCGTCGAGATCTACCTGATCCAGCAGGGCCGCTAGGCGTGGTCCCGGCCGGCCAACGGGTCCGGATCGTCCTCCTGCGGAATCCCAAAGAGGAGGTGCCGACCGTGCTCCGGGGGACCGTGCAGGAGAGCGGGGACTTCATGCTCAAGATCTCCGGGCGGCGCTTCGCCAAGATCCTGGAATCGACGACCAACCGCGCCGAGGAGAAGCCGCTCGACGCGGTCGAGAAGATCTACGTGATCCCGATCCAGTCGATCCGGTTCGTCGAGCTGATCCAGCCCGATTCCGCCGAGGCGGAGCTCGACGAGCGGATCCGGCAGGAGCCGCTCCTGCGCCGCAAGGGGTCGCTGGCGCTGCTGGATTGAACCCCGCGCACCCCGCTCGCTGTACGCTTCGCGCTTCGCGCTGCACAGGATTGTCTTTCTTGTGCGCATCCTGAAACACCGGGGCCCGCCTCACGGCGGGCCCCGGGTCGTTTCCGGCCGTCCGCTCCCGCGCTACCCGAGGAGCTGCAGGACGCTCTGCGGCACCAGGTTCGACTGGGCCAGGATCGCCGTCCCCGCCTGCGCGAGGATCTGCAACCGCGTGAACTCGGTGGTCTCCGCGGCGAAGTCCGTGTCGCGGATCCGGCTCTCGGCGGCCGAGAGGTTCTCGATCGCCACGCCCAGGGAGTTGATGTTCGTGTCGAGCGTGTTCTTCTCGAACGCCCCCAGTCGCGAGCGCAGGAGCGTGACGTCCCGGATCGCCTCGTCGACGATCTTCGAGGCGTTGTCCGGGTCCGTGGTCAGGTTGAAGGCGCTCCCCGTCATCAACTGGTTGAGGAACCCCACGCCCCCCTTGCCCAGGTGCGCCGGGTTGATCTGCTGCAGCCCGATCGCCTGCTTCTCGTTCGCCTGGGTCGTGTCCCCGAGCTGGAAGGTGAGCCCCCCGCTCATGATGTCGAACCGGTCGGTCCGCGGCGCGGCGGTCGTCGCGCCCGTGCCGAAGGTGCTCGACAGCGTCAGCTGCAGATCGAGGAGCGTCGTGTTGAGGGATAAGGTCAATCCGCGCGAGGCGGCCGTCTGCCCGTTGATGAGCGCCGTGACGTTGGTCCCCGTGTCGCGGGAGTTCGACAGGAACCGGGTGAGGTTCCCGTCGGTGTCGAGGTCGTTGACCTGCACGAACTGCGCCGAGCCGAACTCGGTGCTCACGAAGGAGATCCCGCTGTTGATGATGTCGGTGGAGCGCACGGCGCTGACACCCGTGGAATCCTTCACGTTGTTGACCGCCGCGACGATCTGGGACAGGGTCGAGGAGGCACCGAGGATGACCACCTCGGTCCCCTTGTTCCCGGTGATCTCCAGCGAGATCGCCGAGCCGGCGCTGGTGCCGGCGATGTTGTCCTTCTGGACGATCGCGCGCTGGGCGTTCGCGGTGACCTTCAGGTTGACCGCCAGGGACGTCTGCCCGGCGGGGATGAACGCCCCCTGGATGTTCAGCTCGGAGATCGATGCCGCCGCGCCGCTGACGACGTAGTCCTGCAGGCCGTTGAGGAGGTACTTCCCCGCGAACTTCGTGGTGTTGGCGATCCGGTTGATCGACTCGATCGCGGAGTCGACCTGCGCCTGGTTGGCGTCGATCTCCTCCTGCGACAGGGCCCCGTCGTTGGCCGCCTCGAGGACGAGCTCCTTGACGTTCACCAGGAGCGCGTTCACCTCGTTGAGGGCCCCCTCCGCCGTGCGCACCAGGTTCGAGGCGCGCTGCGAGTTGTTGACCGCCTCGCGCAGGGCCGCCAGCTGCGCGCGCAACTGCTCGGAGATGGTGAGCCCCGCCGGGTCGTCCGCCGCCCGCGTGATCCGGAACCCGGAGGAGAGCCGCTCGAGCGAACGCGACAGCCCGGTGTTCGTCGTATTGAGGTTGCGCAGCGCGTTGAGCGCCGCGATGTTCGTGTTGATCCGGCTCATGACTGGACCTCCTTCGATTCGGTCTCCGTCTCCGTCCCCGTCCCCGACAACCCGAGTTGGCGCCGTGCCCCGCAGATCGTGAACATCTCGATCTTGAGGAGGCGCTTGATCCGCAGGATCCGCCGCACATCGTCCATCGAATAGATGCGCTGGTTCCCCGCCGTCCGATGCGGATCCAGGAAGTCGTGGAAGATCCTCTCCCAGTACCGCAGGGTCGGTTTGCTGACCCCCGCGATCATCTCCACCTGCTGGATCGTCAGGGGGAGATCACCTAGCGCCGGCAGGGTTGCGTCAGGCGATTCGGGGAGACCGACGCCGCCCCCCATTTCGCGTTCCAACGGTGCGTGTGAAATGACCCACCTCCTTGCGGTTGCCGGGGTCGCCTCCATGCGACCCCCATTTTCGTTTGCGACAGCAGCATCGACGGGACTACGACGCCACTTGAGGCTTTTTTACGCGACGCGGTGCCTTCCCTGCCGGGCGGCCTGCGCGATCCGGAAGGCGCCCGGCATCGCCCCGACTAGGCCGCCGGAACGCGGCGATCCTGCCGCTGGAGCTTTCCACAATCGGCGCGGCGTACCCTTCACGCGCCGCTTCAGGCAGGCTGGAAAATCAAACCTCGTTGCGCAACCTCTGGTGGAGCACCAGGGGGAATCGCGTCGGGCGGTGCCGCGCGTTCACGCAGGCGTGGACGGTGCCTCCCCCCGCCGCGGACGCCCCGTCCCAGACGCGCCGTACGAGATAACGGAACTCCGCGGTGACCGCCCCCAGGCGGACCAAACGCGTCTCCACCTCCACCTCGTCGTCGTACCGGAGCGGAACACGGTACGCGAGGTCCGCCTTCACCACGGGGAGGAAGACCCCCTGTGCCTCCAGGACCTTGTACGAGGGGCCGACCCGCCGCAGGAACTCGGTGCGCCCCTGCTCGAACCAGTCCAGCAGCCGCGCGTGGTAGACGACCCCCATGGCGTCCGTCTCGCCGTACCGGACCCGGAGCCGGTGGATCGAAGGCCCGCCCACGGGCCCTAGTCTACGCCCGGAAAAAGCCTTCAGCGCGCGAGCGCGCCGGGACGAAGGAAGGAGGTGGGACGCACGTCCCCCTCCCCGAGGATGCCGCCGTATCCGACCTCGTCGAGCCACGAGGCGATCCGGTCGGCCGGCACGAGGACACCCAGATGCGGCACGGCGGACGACTCGCCCGGGCCGTACCCGAACACCCCGCGCGCGATCCCGACGAGGCGCCGGGTGTCCGCCGCGTACACCCCCCCGCCGCTGTTCCCGAAGATCGTCTGGGCGCTGAACATCCAGAACACCTCCCCGTCGACCGCCCGGTTCGTGCAGACGATCCGTCCGGAGGTCGGCACAGGGACCGAACCCAGGGGGCAGCCGACCGCCCAGACCTCGTCGAAGAGCCCCGCGCCGATGCTCCCGTCTCCGATGCGGGCGGGGAACGCCGGGACCGACAGGCGCGCCTCCAGGAGCGTGATGTCGATCTCCTCGCACGCGGCCCGCCGCACGGCGAGAACCTCCTCCACGACCCCCTGCCCCGGACCGAACAGGCTCACCTGAATCCCCGACGTCCGGCCGTTCGCCACGGCATGGCCAGCGGTCAGGATCCGCGCCACGCAAGAGCCATCCGGATCCCTCGTGCAGGCGATCACCGTCCCGCTGGCCCATGCGCCGCCGCAGGAGATCCGGACCGTGGGCAGGAGGAGATCGCGCTCCAACGTCGCTCGGGAGGGGACAGCCGCCTCTTTTTCGATGCGCAAAACGCTCGGACCTCCTGTCCTCGCGTTTTGCGGAAGCCGCTCCGCTCGGCGGCAAGCCGCCTCGCTCCGCGCCCGGGCCATCCCTGGCCCGGACTCGATGCGCAAAATGCTCGGACCTCCTGTCCTCGCGCAGGGATCCCCTGCGTCCAGGACGCCGCGGACTTCCTCCCGGACCTCCCCGATCCGGGAGGATGCGTCCGCGGACGATCGCGTTGCGCGAGCGGCCTCCCGCGCGGCGAGCCCCCCCTGCACGATCGCCACGAGGCTGCCTGCCATCGCCGCGCAGGCGGCCCAGAAACCGGAGCCTCGTCGCACGAACTCCAACATCGGCGATCCCGTCGCGCGGTTGAGCGCAATCGGGGAATCCACACCCGCCCTCCCCGGATGCGCGAGGAAACTTCGGTTCCGACATCAGCGGGCTTGATGGAACCCCCGTCGAGCGCGCTATCCTTGCGGCGCACCATGCCGTCCCCGAAACGCAGGAAGAAGCCCGGACGCCGGTTGGTCATCGTGGAGTCCCCGGCCAAGGCCAAGACGATCCAGAAGTACCTGGGCGCCGGGTATACCGTGCTGGCGAGCCTCGGGCACGTGTGCGACCTGCCGAAGCGCAACCTGGGGATCGACGTCGAGAACGGGTTCTCACCCACCTGGCGCCCGATCAAGGACCGCGCGCAGGTCCTCAAGGAGATGAAGGCCGCCGCGAAAGGCGCCGAGTTGATCTTCCTCTGCCCCGACCCGGACCGCGAGGGGGAGGCGATCGCCTGGCACCTGGCCGAGACCCTCAAGATCCCGGTCGAGAAGATCCGGCGGGTTTCCTTCAACGAGATCACAAAGGGCGCCATCGAAGTCGCCTTCAACGCCGACCCGCAGAAGCAGCGGATCGATCTGAAGAAAGTAGAGGCGCAGCACGCGCGGCGGCTCCTGGACCGGATCGTCGGGTACAAGCTCTCGCCACTCCTGCAGCGCAAGATCGCCAAGGGGTTGAGCGCCGGTCGCGTCCAGTCGGTCGCGGTCCGCCTGATCGTCGACCGGGAACGCGAGATCGCCGCGTTCCGCCCCGAGGAGTACTGGCGGATCCTCGGCCGATTCGCCCCGCAGGAAATCCCGCTCGCCGCCGCCGTGGAGGCGCTCCTCGTCTCCATGGACGGGAAATCCCTGCGGACCTCCGCCGAGCCGGCCGAACGCGCGCTGGCCGATGAGGTCTCCGCGCGGGAGGTGGCCCGGGACGTCACGCGCCACCGCCACGCCGTCTCCTCCTGCGAGCGCAAGGCGCGGCTCGACCACCCCCCGGCGCCACTGACGACGTCGCTCCTGCAGCAGCAGGCCGCCAACCGCTTCCACATGACCACGAAGCAGACGATGCGCCTGGCACAGCAGCTCTACCAGGGTGTGGAGATCCCGGGGGAGGGGCCGGTCGGGCTGATCACCTATATGAGGACCGACTCCGTGCGGATCGCCCCCGAGGCGCTCGAGGCGTGCCGGTCTCTCATCCGCTCCCGCTACGGGGAGCGCTACCTCTCGTCCCAGATCCGCCACTTCAAGGCACGCAAGGGGGCCCAGGAGGCGCACGAGGCGATCCGCCCGACCGACTTCTCCCGCGCCCCGGAGAACCTCCAGGGGATCCTCGATCCGGCGCAGTGGAAGATCTATCAGCTCGTCTGGCAGCGGGCGATGGCCAGCCAGATGGCCTCCGCCCAGCTGGAGGCCGCGCGGATCGTGATCGAGGGGGGACCGTACCGCTGGGAGGCGACCGGCCTCGTGATGCAGTTCGACGGATACCGGAAGCTCCTGCCCAAGAAGCAGGAGGAGGAGCAGGACCTTCCCGACCTCCCGGCCGGGACGCCGATGGCCCCCCTGCGGGAGGGGACCGTGTCCCCCGTCCAGATGTTCACGCAGGGACCACCTCGATTCTCGGAGGCAAGCCTCGTGCGGACGCTCGAGAAACAGGGGATCGGCCGCCCGAGCACCTACGCCACGATCATCACGACGATCCAGGACCGCGGATACGCCGAGAAGCGCGACGCGCGCTTCTACGCCACCGAGCTCGGGACGCTGATCACCGACGAGCTCCTGCGCCACTTCACCGCGGTGATGGACGTCGGCTTCACCGCGCGGATCGAGGAGGAGCTCGACCAGGTCGAGGCGAACGAGATCCCCTGGCGCAAGGTCCTCGAGGAGTTCTACGCCCCGTTCGCGCGGTCCCTGACGGACGCCGAGCGGAAGATGGAGGACCACCGGACCCAGCCGGAGAAGTCCGGGATCCCGTGCGAGAAGTGCGGTCGCGAGATGGTCCTCAAGTGGAGCCGCCGCGGCCGGTTCCTGGGGTGCCCCGGCTTCCCCGAGTGCCACAATGCGAAGCCCCTCCCCAGGCAGGAGGGGGACGCCACGCCGCAGACCCCGGCCGGCGACTGCGAGAAGTGCGGCAAGTCGATGACGTACAAGTCGGGCCGGTTCGGGACCTTCCTGGCCTGCACCGGCTACCCCGAATGCCGCAACACGCGTCCGGTCCCGACCGGCCACAAGTGCCCGAAGCCGGGGTGCGACGGGGACCTGGTCGAGCGGAGAACCAAGAAGGGGGGGCGGCGCTTTTACGGGTGCAGCCGCTACCCCGCCTGCGACCATGTGTCCCGCTCACTCCAGAACCCCGAGCCCCCTGCCCCCACCGGATTGGAGCAGGTGGATGGGACGTAAGCGGGGATTCGGGCTCCCCCTCGCCGCCTGCCTCTCGCTTGTCGCCACCGCCCTCGGCGGCCCCCTCCTGGACGAGTGCCCCGGGACCGGGACGGCTCCATCGCCGCCCGACAGCGGATGGATGAAGGCGTGGGAGGACTGGATGCGACGGCGCACGGCCTCGGAGCCGCCCGTTCGGACCGCCCCCGGGACGCAGCCGGTAACGGTCGCGCCCCCGCAGGATCCCGGCCCGAGGGAGAGGGAGCAGGCGGCGCGAGCGAAGGTCGAGGCGGAGGAGCGTCTTCTGGAGGCGATTGAGAACTTCCGCGCCGGGGGCTCGCCGGACGGGACCCAGGAGGCGCTCCGGAACTTCGCCCTGTCCCATCCCGGGGAGGCCGAACGGACCGGCGAGATGGGCTCCCTCATCGAGGCCGCACGCCGGTTCCGGACGCGCGCCGACACCCTCCTGCTCGGCGCTGAATCCCTCCTGGAGGAAGGCCAAACCGATGCCGCCGGCGACCGTTGCCGCATCGTGCTGCGCGAGTGCCCGACGCATCGCGGTGCCCAGGCGCTCGCCATCCGCATCGAGGCGGCCCGGCCCGCCGGGCGTGGCCCGCCGCTCCTGCCCGCGGGGGACCGGGAGACGCCGGCGCGCCCCGGTCCGGGGGAACCCTTGCCCCCCGCCGAACGGCTCCGGCGCGCGGAGCGGCTCGCCCGCGGGGGGCACCTGGAGGCTGCCCGCGTACTCCTGGTCGGCCTTCAGGAGGAGGACCTGCCGGAACCGCTCGCCGTGCGGGCCCGCGACCTCGCCGTGCGCCTCGAGACGCCCCGATGAACCCCGGCGCCGCGGTCGAGGACCGCGCCTACGGCTGTATCGTCGTCCACGGGCAGGGGCCCGCCCGCGCGGTCCTCCTGGTCCGCAGCGCGCGCCGGGGGCTCTGGGGATTCCCGAAGGGGCACGCGCGCTCCGGGGAGTCGCCGCACCAGGCCGCCGAGCGCGAGTTGGAGGAGGAGACCGCCCTGCGCATCCGGCCGCCCTCCGACGCCCCCTCCTTCGAGCTGACGTATCGCATCGGCCCGGTCCCGAAGCGGGTCACCCTCTTCCTGACCTTCGCGGAGGGGCGCGGGCGCACAGCGCCGGGCCTGCCGGAGATCGGCGAGGTGCGCTGGGCGTCCCTCCAGAAGGCGCGCGCCCTTCTCCCGCACGTGGACCAGCGGCGTCTGCTTGACAAGGTGGACAGGCTCTGCACCGGCCCCGTCGCGCACCTCGCGCAGCCATGACATCCCCCGCGGACGTCTTCCAGCACCTAGACCCCACGCTGCAAGTCCTGGCACTCCTGGCGGTCGTGGCCTGGCTCCACCGCCTCGGGTTCGGCGCCGGGTACACCCTGTTCCTCCTGGCGGTCGTGCTCGGCTTCGCATCCGGCGGAGACCTCGAGACGGTCGCCGACACCCTCTCGCGCGGCACCAACGCGCCGGAGACGTTCCTGTGGGTCGGCGTCGTCTGGTGCCTCGCCGGAGGGGCACAGATGGCCCGCCTGGCTCGCAGGTTCCGCCCCGTTCCAATTGGATGCGCAAAACGCTCGGACCTCCTGTCCTCGCGTTTTGCGGAGGCCGCTCCGCTCGGCGGCAAGCCGCCTCGCTTCGCGCCCGGGCCATCCCTGGCCCGGGTCTCCGGGGGGATATGGGGACGCGCGATGGGAGCCCTCCTCGCCCATCGCACCCCCCCGTCGTTCGCGTCGGGACGCCGTCTCCACCCGCCGCGCTTCCTGTCCCAGGCGATCGCGACCGGTCTGCCGATCGGAGCGCCGTTCGCGATCGCCGCGGGGCTCCTCGACGGCCGCGTCCCGTTTCGGGAGACCTGCCTCGTGCTGGGCGCCTGCGGCGGCCTGACCGCCTGGTGCGGACTTCTAGTTGAATGCGCAAAACGCTCGGACCTCCTGTCCTCGCGTTTTGCGGAGGCCGCTCCGCTCGGCGGCAAGCCGCCTCCCTCCGCGCCGGGGCCATCCCTGGCCCCGGTTGAATGCGCAAAACGCTCGGACCTCCTGGTTGGATGCGCAGAACGCTCGGACCTCCTGTCCTCGCGTTCCGCGGGCAGGCTCCTGCCGCAGGCGTGCGCGATCGTGCCGGTCCTGGCGCTCTGGCCCTGGGGGCCGCCCGGGCTCCTCGCGGGCGCGCTGGCGGGGCTGATCGCCGCGTGGATCTCGAGCGGTGCCGGGTTCGGCCGCGGCGGACGCCTCCTGCGGCGCCTCCCCCTGGCGGACCTGGCGCTCGTGGTGATCGGCGCGCGGGTCCTCCTCGAGGCGCTCGAGGCCGCGTCGCTCGACGGGGCCCTCCTGCGTCCGGAGCGGCCGGCGGCATCGCTCGCGGCGGGCGCGACCCTCCTGCCGTTCCTTCTGGGGCTGATTCTCGGGGAGCCGAACCTGGCGCTCCCCCTGTCGCTCGCCCTCCTCCCCCTCGCCGGGGATTCGCGCAACGCGGCGCTCCTCGCGGCGGCCTGCTGTACGACGGCCGGGACGTTGGCGGGAGGCGAAAGGGGGAGAGGCGGCCTAGCGGCCCCGCTGACGCTGGGGGCGGTCGGATCGGCGCTTCTGGCGTGGCGGATGGTGGGGTGATCCGCCGTCCGCCTCCCGCACCGCCTCGTGCAGGCGCAGGAGGGAACGCAGCAGGGCTTCGAAGAGGGCGAGCGGGAACATCGACGGGCCGTCGGACGGCGCGCGGTCGGGATCGGGGTGGACCTCGAAGAACAGGCCGTCGCACCCGGCCCCCACGGCGGCGCGCGCCAGGACCGGGATGAACTCCCGCTGGCCGCCGCTCGCCTCGCCGAGCGCGCCGGGAAGCTGGACCGAGTGCGTCGCGTCGAAGACCACAGGGCAGCGCGTAGCGCGCATCACGCTGATCGCGCGGAAGTCGCTGACGAGGTTGTTGTAGCCGAAGCAGGTTCCCCGCTCGGTCAGGAGAACCCCCCGGGCGCCGGCGGAACGTACCTTCTGCGCGACGGCCGCCATTTCCGGAGGGGACAGGAACTGCCCCTTCTTCACGTTGACGGCGCGTCCCGATGCGCCCGCCGCCTGCAGGAGGTCCGTCTGACGGGAGAGGAACGCGGGGATCTGGAGGCAATCGAGGGTCCGGGCGGCGCGCGGGACCTGCGAGGTCTCGTGAACGTCGGACAGAATCGGCAGAGCGGTGGTCGAGCGGACTTCGTCCAACAGACCCAGCCCGTCCTCCAACCCCGGCCCGCGGAACGACGCGCCCCGCGTCCGGTTCGCCTTGTCGAAGGAAGACTTGAAGATCATGGGGATCTTCAGGCTCCGGGCGATCCCCTCCAGCGTCCGCGCGATCTGGAGGATTTTCGCGCGCCCCTCCAGCACGCACGGCCCCGCGATCACGAAGAGCCGCCCCGGCTCGATCCGCACCGGTCCGATGGGGAACGGATCGAACGACGCGGTCATGCGATGCCCCGGTGGCGCAGCAGCCACTCGACCGCGTCGCGAACCGCCCCGTGCCCGCCCGCGCGGGGCGTCACGTGGTGCGCGCAGGCGCGGACATCCGCGGAGGCGTCGGCGGGGGCCAGCGCCAGCCCCGCCGCGCGCAGCGCCGGGAGGTCCGTGACGTCGTCCCCCATGTAGGCGGCCTCGGAGGTCCGGACCCCCCACACGCCGCAGAGTTCCTCGAACCCCGACGCCTTCGAGGCGACCTCCTGGCGCACCTCGGCGACGCCCAGCTCCCGCGCGCGGCGCTCCACCGCCTCGCAGCGCCGCCCGCTCACCCAGCCGACCCGGAGCCCCGCCGCGCGCGCCCGCTGGACCCCGAGGCCGTCGTGGACGTGGAACCGCTTGTCCTCCCCCCCCCCGACGCCCAACCACCGGGCCCCGTCCGTGAGGACCCCGTCGACATCCAGCACCAGGGCCTTCAGCCCCGCGATGCGCGCCCGGAACGCCTCCCCCTCGACGGACACGGGGCGTAAGGATAGGAACGCCCCGGAGGAGCCGCAAGGCGGGTTGTGGAATCGTGGTGGACAACCCGCCTCCCGTCGGGTCCTATACTGCACCTTCCCGTGGCGGGAACGATCAAGGACAGGTTCAAACAGATCCAGGCCAACCGGCTCTCGAAGCAGAAGGGGATCACGTTCGAGGAGGCTTGGCGGGAACTGTTCGAACCCCACAAGACCGAGAAGAAGGAGAAGGGGGCCACGAATACCGACGTAATCAAGACGCTGACGCAGGCGCTGGACCGGATGAGCCGCGCCATGGCGGTCCCTCCGCCCGGGGCGAGCGCGGAGAGCGCGGCACCGCCCCCTCCGCCGGAGGAAAAGCGGGTATCGTTTGACAACCTCGACGACATTGTCGACGGCTTGAGCAAGGGGGAACTGTGAAGGAGGAACGATGAGCGGGAAGGCGACCCTGGGCGGACTCGACCTCGGAACGAACACCAGCGTCCTGCAGATGAACGGGCCGAAGGACGGGGCGAACGGCCCGTGCGTGATCCACCGGACCGTCGTGGGGTACGCCAAGGACGGGATCCTGCCCGGCGTGCTTCCCGACGGCCGGGCCACCTTCTACGGCGAGGAGGCGATCGCCAATCGCCTCTACCTGGACCTGGCCTGGCCGGTCGTCGACGGATTCGTGAAGGAGATCGACGCGACCCGCGACTTCCTCAAGTTCCTCCGCTCCGGCGTCCCCACCGACGGGGAGTTCCGCTGCGTGATCGGCTGCCCGGCGAAATCCTCCCTCGACGAGCAGACGGTCATCCGCAGGGCGGCCGCCGGCGTCTTCGACAAGGTGTTCGTCGCGCCGGAGCCGTTCCTCTCGGCGCTCGGGGCACGCGACGAGGCGCGGGTCGGCAAACCCGGCTACATCGATCCGGTGAAGAACTCCCTGTTCATCGACATCGGCGCCGGGACCTCGGACCTGTGCATCATCCAGGGGTACTACCCGCGCAAGGAGGACCAGATCCGCCTGACCGACGCCGGCAACCGGCTGGACGAGGTACTGATCGACGCGGCGCGCCGCACCTACCCCGACGTCCGCCTGTCGCCCCACTCGGTTACGAGCATCAAGGAGGCGAACTCGTTCGTCGGGACCCCCCCTGGACCGGTCAAGGTCGACGTCATGGTCATGGGGAAGGCCCGGACGGTCGACCTGTCCGACGCGATGCGACAGGCGTGCGAGACGCTCATCAACCGGATCATCGACGCCGCCGCGTCCCTCATCGAGCAGAGCAACCCCGAGGGGGTCGAGGAGATGCTCCAGAACATCATCGTGACCGGTGGCGGCAGCCAGATCCGCCAGCTCGGACCGTACATCGCCGCGCGCCTGGGACAGAAGGGGTTCGGCTCGGTGAAGGTGCACTGCGTGCAGGACTACAAGGCGCTGGTGGCGGCCGGCGCGGTGAAAATGGCCCCGCGGGTGAAGGAAGAGAACTGGCAGATCCCGCTGACGTAGGGGCGAGGCGGGCGGCGGAAGCGCACGGCGGAAGATCGAGGGGAGGGGGACGCATGAAACTGGACATTGTCGAGCACGCGAACGGGGCCCTGATCGTGCGCCTCCTGGGGGAGCTCGACCGCCTCTCGGGCCCGATGTTCCAACAAATGATGCAGGCCGCGATCGGGCCGAAGCGCCGCCGCGTGGTCGTGAACCTCAAGGGGATCGACTGCCTGGACAGCTACAACATCGCGATCCTCATGTCGCTGCGCCGCGCGATCGAGGTGCAGGGCGCCTCGACGATCTTCGTCTCCGACATCGCGGCGATCCGGCACCTGCTCAAGATAGCCGGACTCCAGGACGACTTGGCGCTCGCCGCCTCCGAGGAGGAGGCGCTCGCGCGGCAAGCGAAGTAGGGGACCGCCCTCGTCATCCCGAGGAGCCTTCCATCCGCGTACCTGCGACGAGGGACCCATGTTCGGCCCTCGAGATCGAACAGGGATCCTTCGCTTCGCTCAGGATGACGCGCGCTTCCTGAAGGAGGCGCGCGTCACCGCGGCGTGTAGCGGAACCGCCCGCCCGCGGCGTTCAGCTGCTCGGCGAGCGACGCGGCCGTGACGCCGTCCCCCTGGACGGTCGCAACGACCTCCCGCGCACCGAAGTTGACCTTGGCACTCGTGACCCCCGGAAGCGCGCGCACGGCGGCTTCGACACCCGGCTCTCAACCCATGGGTCAGGTCATCCCCTCGACGGCGAGCGTGACCGTGCGCTGTGCGCCGGGCGTCTCGGTCGCGCCCACCCCGGGGCTGCCGTCGTCATACAGCGTCGATGGCGAGTTGCCCCCGTTGCTCCGACCCCCGAGAAGGAACCACCCCGCCAGACCCGCCGCAGCCAGGACCGCGACCACCACAACCGTCGTCGAGGACTCTTTCATGGCTTGCCCTCCGTTCGATTCATTCTATCGGACGGCGTCCGGAAAACTGCAGGATTCCTCCCCTCCTATCCCGTTCAATACGCGCAGGAGGCTAGCCCGCGGGAGCGCGCAGGCTGCTGGTGCACCTCCTGGTCTTCAAAACCAGTGTAGCCCCGCACAACGGGGCTGGATGGGTTCGATTCCCATGCGCTCCCGCCATAGGCTTTGTTTTGGCAGACGGCTCGCCGTAGGGAATCGAACCCATCCAGGGGGGCCCGGGGGGTGCGGATGTCTCTGCCGCACCCCCCGATCCAAATAAAGACCGGCGCAACCGGGTGACGCCGCAGGCGGCACCCCCGCGCCGCGAAGCGGCGCTTGCGCAGGCGATTCCCATGCGCTCCCGCCATATCCGGGCCGTGGCACGCCCGGGGCCATCCGTGGCCCTCGACCACTTTCTGGCGTTACCCGGGGCGGGCATCCGTGCCCGCCCGTCGCCCGCGCCAGCGGACCGCTTTGCGCTCCGCAATCTTGGCGCGGGCGACCCCCGGCCGAGCCAAAAGCCACAACCCCGCCAGGAGCGCCCCGCC
This sequence comes from Planctomycetota bacterium, assembly GCA_016206515.1. Taxonomy (GTDB): domain Bacteria; phylum Planctomycetota; class SBBH01; order SBBH01; family JACQRN01; genus JACQRN01. The sequence goes on from JACQRN010000220.1 coordinate 17,545, forward strand.
CGCGGCGAGCTGCGCGGGGGTCATCCTCTCCCCCCAGAGCGCCCAGGACATCGCGGAGGCGAGGATCGGCATGAGACACCCCATCGGGGCGACCACCGAGACCGGGAGGCGCGACAGGACGTCGAGCCACATCAGCGC
>JACQRN010000207.1 GCA_016206515.1 Planctomycetota bacterium
ACCTCGAGCGCTCCCGCGACGGCGACGAGACGACCCTGATGTTCTGGGACGCGATGGAGAAGCTGGTGCGGATCGGGGAGCCGGCGGTGCCGCAGCTCGTCCAGCACCTGAACGACTACAAGCGCGACCGGGTCCGCGCGCGCGTGATGATGGTCCTGGAGCGGATGGGGCCCGCAGCCACGCTACCGCTCCTGGAGGCGCTCAACTCCCCCCAGAGGCTCCTGCGTCAGAACGTCTGCCTGCTGCTGGGGAACATCGGTCGCGGGGGGCGCGACCGGCGCGCCCTGGGGCACCTCCTGAAGGTCTACGAGGCGCCGGACGAGATCCCGGAAGTGAGGGACCTCGCCGCGCAGGCGATCGAGGCGATCGGCGGCCAGGCACCGGGACGGATCCTCTCGGCCAAGGAGCACCTCCTGATGCTGGCCGAGGACTTCTACTACAACGAGAACCTCTCGGCCACGACCCGCATCCTGTCGGACCCGAAGGGCCCCCTGTCGATCGTCTGGGTCTGGCGCGCCGACGGGAACCACCCGGACGGAGGGGCGCTCGTCCCCCTGAACCTCATGACCTACGAGTCCCCGGACGGGCGCCGGCAGGAGGGGTTCGTCCCGTCGTTCGCCTACAACGAATTGATGGCCGAGGAGATCCTCTACGACGCGCTGCAGTGCGATCCCGGGTACGAGCCGGCGATCTCGCTGCTGGTGGCCGACTTCCTCGCACAGGAGCAGGAGGTGCTCGACCTGATCGACACGCTGCACGCGGTGGAGGGGGAGGGGCGCGAGGCCGAGCGGGCGTACCTCGCGCAACGCCGCGAGGAACTCGCCAAGGCGCGACTGTTCGCCCTCGCCGCCGGCCCCCGCTACGTCCACCAGGCGCTGCGCCGCGCGATGCGCGACCGCGACGTGGGGCTTTCGCAGGCGTGCATGGAGGTCCTGTCGGCGATCGACACGGGGGAGACGCTCCCCCGCACCGAGGCGGACAAGGACCGCGCCGGCCGCGAGACGTTCCCGATCTTCTTCCCGCCCCTGCGGCCGGAGCCGGAATCCGCGACCGGGGCCCGCCGATGAGGCGCGCGGCCCTGGCGGCGTTCGTGATGGCGTGCTTGGCGACCTCCACGGCGAGCGCGAAGGTGATCGTCTACGACCGCTTCGGCGGGCAGCTCTCCGCCGAGAGCGCCGTCCAGGAGAACGGCAAGTACATCCTGACCCTCGAGGACGGCACCCAGGTCTCCATCGACGAGGGGGACGTCACGCGCGTCGAGACGGTCGGGGAGGAGCCCGCCGCGGGGACGCCCGCCCCGGAGGGGGAGGTCCCCGTCGAGGTTCCCGTGGAGGAACCCGGGGCGGTCAGCGCCGGCGCGGTCGACGCCGGGCCGCTCGTCGAGGCGCTCGACTTCCCGGACAAGCGCGCCCGCGTGCATGCCGCGCGCACCCTCGTGGCGACCCGCCCGGAGAAGGACTTCTACGCCAGTGGGCGCGTCATGGAGGTCCTCTCCGACGCGATCGGGACCCTCCATGTGCGCGTCGTCCTCATCGTCACCTCCGACCGCGACGCGGGGAACCTCCTCGCCGAGCAGGTCCGCCGGATGGGCGCGGTCCCGGATGTGGCGATCGGCGGGATCGAGGGGATCCGGCGCGCCAAGCGCTTCCCGGCGAAGGATCTCGTCATCCTCGATACGACGATCGCCCCGGGGGAGGACCCCCAGGCCGATCCGACCGAGTCGTTCCCCATCATCCGGACGGTCCATGAGGGGGACCGCGAGGTGCTCGACGAGCGGCTCAAGTACAGCCGCGAGGTGTTCCTGAACCTCCGCGAGGACTTCCGCACGGCGCAGGTTCCGGTCGTCCTGATCACGGACCCGAACACAGAGGGGGAGCAGGGGCGCCCCGCGCGGCGCTGGACCGAACAGATCTACCGCCACGAGACGTACGCGGCGCTCCTGGAGCGCGGCGCCTCGGCCGAGGCGCTCGCCCAGGCGGTCGACCGGATCTTCCGCGAGGACGAGCGCCTCGCCCACGACTCGAAGGCCGCCGGCGAGGCGATGGCCCAGGCCGCCGCCGAGGCGGTCGCCTCGATCGACCCCGAGCACACGATCTTCGACCTGTCGATCGTCCGCGGCGCGCTGATCGCCGCCGTCGACGAGCCGCCCGGGACGCTGATCCGGCCCGACAC
>JACQRN010000204.1 GCA_016206515.1 Planctomycetota bacterium
GGGTATCTCTGCACGGAACATCAACAGAACTGTCGTGTGGAATCCAGATAAGCGCCGTTTCCCACAACGTGTTTACACGTCGCCGTCCGACCGCTACCAGAATTCCCATATCCATATCGAGAATCGCCATCGACGGTGATTATATCGGTCCGGCGCGGCTTCGAAAAACTGTTTGGACGGGTCGGGGGGAACCCCGGTACGGTGTAGAACCGGGTGGGAGAACGGACATTCCTGGGGAGGCTCCGCTGCAGCGTCTGCGGCGTCGAGTGCGGGGCGACTCCGCAGGCCGCATGCCCGGAGTGCTTCGGCCCGCTCGAACCTGTTTACGACCGCGAGGCCCAGTACAGGTCGATCGAACGCTCCCCGATTCCCCAGCGGGAGGGGACGCTCTGGCGATACGCGGAATTCCTTCCCGTCGACGGGGCCCCCCGCGCCGGGCTGGAGAGCGGATGGACGCCCCTGCGCCGGGCGCGGCGACTGGCGCAGATCGTGGGTGTCCGGACGCTCTGGATCAAGGACGACACCGTCAACCGTCCGTCCCTCTCCTTCAAGGATCGCGTCGTGGCCGTCTCTCTCACGAAGGCGCTTGAGTTCGGCCTGGAGGTGGCGGCGTGCGCCTCGACGGGGAACCTGGCCAACGCCCTCGCCGCGCAGGCGGCGCGGGCGGGAATGAAGGCGGTCGTCCTGGTTCCGGACGACCTGGAGCGGGCCAAGATCCTGTTCTCCTCGGCGCACGGCGCGCGCGTCGTCCCGATCCGCGGGGTGTACGACAAGGTCAACCGGCTCTGCGCGGAGGCGGCGGACGCGCTCGGGTGGGCGATCGTGAACGTGAACCTGCGCGCGTACTATGCAGAGGGGTCCAAGACGGTGGGGTTCGAGATCGCCGAGCAGCTCGGGTGGCGCCTGCCCCGGCACGTCGTGGTCCCGATGGCGGGGGGATCCTTGATCACGAAGATCCGCAAGTCGTTCCGGGAGTTCGTGGGCCTGGGCCTGGTGCGCGACGCGCCTTGCTCGCTGCACGGGGCGCAGCCGGACGGGTGCTCGCCGATCGTGCGCGCGGTCCGCTCGGGCGCGAAGGAGGTCACCCCCGTCACACCGAAGACGGTGGTCCGGTCCCTGGCGATCGGGGACCCGGCGGACGGTCCGCGCGCGCTCGAGACGATCCGCTCCAGCGGGGGCTCTGCTGCGGCCCCTACGGACGAGGAGGTTCTCGAATCGATCGAGATCCTGGCGCGGACGGAGGGGGTCTTCGCCGAGACGGCAGGTGGCGTGACGCTCGCTGGCGCCCAGCGCCTGGTCCGGGAGGGGGCGATCGGCCCGGACGACGAGGTCGTCCTGGCGATCACCGGACATGGCCTCAAGACGGTCGAGGCGCTCGAACCGCGTGCGCGCATCGGCCCGTCGATCGACGCGAACCTGGACGCGCTCCGCGCGTGGCTGGCGCCATGAGCTGGATCCTGCTCGGGGGCCCCGTTCTGTGGGTTCTGGTGGTGTTGAGCGTCCCGGTCTTCGCCCTCGTCGCGGAACGCTCGACCCGGTCGGTTCGCGAGCGACGGCGGCTGATGGTCTTCCTGAAAGAGGCGGAACCGCTCGCCTCGCGCGGGGAGGTCGAGGCGCTCCGCGCGCTGGCCCGCCGCTCCGGCGGGGTCGGCGGGACGCTGATGGAGGCGGTCTGGCGAGGGGGCGACGCGGAGGGGGCCCGTGCCCTGGCCGCCGCGGCGGGCGCCCCGTGGGTCGAGGCGCAGGGGCGGGGGCTGGCGTTCCTCGGCCTGGCGGCATCGGTTGGCCCTCTGCTGGGGCTCCTGGGGACCGTCATGGGGCTCATCACGATGTTCCGCGAGATCCAGGACGCGCCGCCGGGGGTGGACCTCCTTCCCCTGGCCGCCGGGGGATTGTGGGAGGCGATGCTGACGACGGTCGCCGGCCTCGTCGTGGCGATCCCGGCTGCCTCGGCGCACCAGCTCCTGGGCGCCGTTCGCGACCAGATGGTCTCCCGCGCCGAGGCGTGGGTCGAGAGGCTCGTTGCTCTGAAGGAGGTGTCGCGTGCGCCCAAAACTTTGGCCGCGCCGCGGGGCGAACCTGCCCGTCGTCCTTGAACTCGCTCCCCTGGTCGACTGCGTTTTCCTTCTTTTGATGTTTTTCATCGTCGTGAGCTCAAGCGGGAACGTCGGCGCCGTCCCGATCGAGATCCCGCACGTCGGCCAGGCGGACGCCTCGCCGCGCGCCGCGACGGTCCTGTCGATCGGACAGGACGACAAGATCTTCTGGGACGGCGCGGAGGTTTCGGACGGGGAGCTCCAGGAACGCCTCACCGCGCAGGCCGCGGAGGGAGGGCCGCTGCGTCTGACCGGCGACCACCGTTCCTCCCTGGGGACGCTCATGCGCGTCTACCAGATGTGCCGCGTGGCGGGCGTCCCCCGGATCGACGTCGACGTCTCGCTCGAGGAGGCGTCGGAGGAAGCTCCGCCGGGCCGGTAGCGCGGGCTTGATGCCCGCCGGGGCGGGGGATCGCCCCGCCTTATCTCATCGTCCCTGTCTCGGCGGGGCTTGCCCCTCCTGGAGCTGGGCGAGCCGCCCGCGGGCGACCTGGGCGCGGGTCCCGTCGGGGTAGCGCTGCAGGTAGGACGCCAGGTCTTGCGCGGCGGCCTGGGGTTGCCCGGTCCGCAGCAGGCATTCGGCGCGGAGGAACAGCGCCTCCGCGTGGTTGACCCCGTGCGCGAGGGTCCGCAGCGCCGCGGTGAGGTTTCGGATGGCGTCGGCCGGGCGCCCCCGGCTGTACTCCAGGGACCCTTCGAGCAGGGGCAGGATCGCGTAGTCGGATGCGATGTTCCGCAGCGAGGCGAGGTCGGTGGCCGCCCCCTCGTACTCGCGCCGGTTCATCCGGACGATCGCGCGGTTCGCCAGGGCGGAGAGGTACTCCGGATCGAGGGACAGTGCGTGGTCGAGCTCCGCCAGCGAGCGGGTCTCGTCCCCGCGGTCCTTGTAGACGATCCCGAGGTTGGCATGCGCGCCGGCATGATCGGGGTTCCGCTGGAGGACCGCCTGGAACGCGCGCTCCGCGTCCCCGCCCCGGCCCAGATCCACGAACGCCAGCCCCCGGAAGAACAGCGTGTCCGCGGTCGCTCCGTCCATGCGCTCGAGCCCGTCGACCGCCTCCAGCACCCTCTCCCACTCCCTCCGGTCGCGCCAGAGGGAGGCGGCCTTCTCGAATCGGGCGCACGCCTCCTCCCGGTCCCCGTCGCGCTCCAGGATCTGTCCGTGCAGCATCAGGATCTCGGCCGCGATGAGGACCGGGATCTCCCGTCCCGTCAGGGTGGCCATGGCGTTGACGGCGTCCGTGCGCCGCCCCAGCCTCGCGTACGCCCGGGCCAGGAGGAGAATCGTCTCGGGGGCACCCTCGCGCCCCGCAAGCGGCTTCAGCAGGTCGAGCGCCCGCGCGTCCTGGTGAAGGCGCAGGTAGGCGTCCGCCAGGCGCAGGCCGACCCCGGGGTCCGGTTCCAGGCTGTAGATCCTCTCCCAGCCGCTCGCGGCCGTGGCCCAGTCCCCGCGCGCTGCTGCCGCGGCCGCCTCCCGCGCGAGCGCCGTGCGGTCCGGTTCGCGTGGCGGCGCGGAGGGCGGTACCGGCGTCCGCGCGGGCTCGTCGTCCCGTAGGAACGCGGCCACGAACGCGGCTGAGAGAAGAACCCCTGCGAGCGCGCCGGCGGAGGCGGCGAGGCGTGGGATCCGGCGGCGCGGCCGGATCCCAGGGGAACGCGTTGCGCCGGCGAAGGGGCGCATCGCCTCCGCGAAGGAAGCCATGTCGGGGTAGCGGTCCTCGGGCCGGCGCTCGAGCGCGCGCAGGAGGACCCGCTCGAACCGCTCCGGAAGGGAGGGGACGAGGCGCCGGGGCGGCGCGATCTTCCCTTCCTCGGCCGCCTTCAGCACCTCGTAGATGTCGGCACCGGAGACGGGAGGCTGCCCCGTGACCGCCTCGTACAGGGTCGCCCCCGCGCCGTAGATGTCGGTCCGCAGGTCCACGGCCCGGGCGGACGCCTGCTCCGGGCTCATGTAGGCGGGGGATCCCACGACGGCGCCGGTCTCGGTCAGAGGCCCGTGCCCCTCGATGTGCGCGAGTCCGAAGTCGGACACCATCACGTGGTCCGCGTCGTCGACGAGGATGTTCTCCGGCTTGACGTCGCGGTGGATGAGCCCCTGCGCGTGCGCGGCGCCGAGCGCCTCGCATACCTGGACGAGGAGGCGGGCCGCGCGGCGCAGGGGGAGCCGGGTCTTCTCCTGGATGACCGCTTCGAGGGTCGACCCGCGGGCGAGTTCCATGACGAGGTACGGCACGCCGTCGTCGGTCCCGGCCTCGTAGAGGGTCAGGAGGTTCGGATGGCGCAGCCGCGCCAGCGAGCGTGCCTCGCGCAGGAACCGCTCGACCAGCTTCGGGTCGCGCAGGGAGGGGTTCGAGAGGATCTTCAGCGCGCACGGCCGCGCGATCGGCTCCTGGATCCCCTGGTACACGATCCCCATCGCGCCGCGGCCGAGTTCCCGGAGGATCCGGACGTTCCCGATGTGGGACTTCGCGGGCTTATCCTTCGCGTCCGTGTTCGCGTTCGCGGCCGGGGAGGGCCCCGGCGTCCGGGTCGGCGGGAAGGCGACAGTCCCCGCCCTGGTTCCCGCGGGAAGGGTCGCCGTTGCGGACAGGTCGGAGGGGTCCGCGTCCCCCACGAGAGGGACATGGCACTGCCGGCAGAGCGTCCGGTCGGACGGGGGGCCGCCGCGGATGTTGTACGACGCCCCGCAGCGGGGGCACCGCGCCGCGAAGATGCCCGAGTCGCGCAGGATCCCGCGCACCGCCGTCTCGCGCATCGCGCCGCGCGCCACGAGGATCTCCCCCAGGCGGACCTCCTCCCCGCGTTCCCAGGCGTCCGCCTGGTCGCGCAGCGCCTGTCCCAGCGCCTCGCGCGTCAGGAGCCCCTTGGCCACCGCCCGCTCCCCGAGCCGCCCGTCCGCGGCACGCTGTGTGAGGACCCGCCTCTGGGCGGCCAGGAGCGTTTCCATCTGCTCGCGGCGCAGGACGCCCCGGCGGACGAGGAGTTCCCCGACCGGGGCCTTGTCCTTCGGCTGCTGCCGCAGGCACGCGTCCAGCTGCGAGCGCGTGCAGAATCCCGCCCGGACCGCGAGGGTTCCGAGGAGTTCGCCGGCCCTGGATTCATCCATATGGAATCGGGATTGTACGGGGATCGAGCGGGCCGAACCGCGCTCCACGATCGGCCATGTTCGGCCCCGGGTTGCGCCGCCATCGTGGCGGAAGCGGGCGACGTTTCTTGTTGTTAAACCTATAAATAGAATTATAACTATTTCATGCCCCTCTCCCCCGAGGCGATCCAGGTGCTCCGCGACCTCAATCCGTGGTGGGAAGACCCGCGCGTGGTCCGGCCGGTCCCCCCACCCTACCGTCGTCCGCTGGTCCGGGAGATCGGACGCCGGATGGCGCAGCCAAAGGGTCTGGTCGAGGTGATCCGGGGGCCGCGGCAGGTGGGGAAGTCCACGGGGCTCCTCCAGATCGTCGAGGACCTGCTGCATTCCGGGACGCCAGGCGGCGACATCCTGATGATCCGCTTCGACCTGGAACTCCTCCGGGAGGAGCCGCATGCCATCCGGAGCATTCTCCAGTGGCATGCGAAGGAGATCCGCAAGCGTCCGCTCCAGGCCGGCTCGCCCGGCTATCTCTTTCTGGACGAGATCCACAAGCTGAAGCGCTGGAACGAGGAGATCAAGCATCTCGGGGACACCTTCCCCCTGCGAATGCTCTTGACGGGGTCCTCCAGCGTCCTGGTGGCCCGCGGAGGAAGGGAGAGCCTGGCCGGCCGCATCCTCACGACGGAACTCCCGACCTTCTCCTTCCGCGAGGTGCTCCAGTCCTGGAAGCCGGAGCTGGCCGTCGCTCTGCCGCCTCCCCTGCGCTTCGACGCGGTATTCGAAGGCGGGCTCCAGGATGTGAACTCCGCGCTGGAGCGTCTCAAGCCCCAGCAGAGGCTGGCGATCGCCCGCGTCCTCGAGCGGTACTACAACCGGGGGGGGTATCCGCGCCTGTACGGGGGGGAAGTGAAGGACGATCGCTGGGCCGACTATCTGGTCCAGACCGTTTTCGACGCCGTACTCGGCACGGACATCCCGGACCTCTTCCCCGTGGAGAACCCACAGCTCCTGCGCCACCTGTACCTGACGGTCGCGCGGCTCACGGCGACCGTCATCCCGCAGAATCGGCTGCCCGACCTGGCCGCGCAGGCGGGGATTCCGACCAACCAGCCGACCGCGGGAAAGTACCTGCACTACCTGGCGGACGCCCTGCTGATCCGGGAGTTCCGCCGCTACCCCCTGGCGAAGAAGTCCTCCGCGCGCGTGCCGGCCAAGATCACGGTCGGCGACCTGGGGGTGCGCAACGCCCTCTTCCGCGGCGCGCCGTCCCTTGCCGAGTCCGACCCCGCCGTCCTGGGGCCCCTCGTCGAGACCCTGGTGCAGACCGTGATCCGCGGCCCCAACCTGCAGGTCCACTACTACCGGGACCATGCCGATCCGGCGGACCCACGATCCCCCCTGCGGGAGGTCGACTTCGTGGCGGAGCGCATGGACGGCACGGTGGTCCCCGTCGAGGTGAAGTTCCGCAGGAAGATCGACCCCGAGGACACCTCCGGCGTCCGGCATTTCATGGGGAAGTTCAAGAGCCCGTTCGGCGTGGTCGTCACGCGCGACCTGACGCATTGGGCCCCCGGCGGGCGGATTCTTTGCATCCCCCTGCAGAACTTCCTGCTGGCGTTTTGAGGGGGGGGGAGGCAGTAGAGGCGGCCTTGCGGACGAGGCTCGCGGTCGACCACGTCGGCAGCTACCCTCGTACGCGTGAACGGTTGGTTCGCCGACACGGACTACGACTGGTACAGGACCCTTGCAGGGATCGACGAACGCGCGGGTCTGGACGAGGTGAACTTCTGGCAGCCGTCGGGAGGGCGCGACTTCCGGGCGATCCCGGAGGGCGCTCCGTTCTTCTTTAAGTTGAAGAGGCCTCACTATGCCGTGGCGGGTTTCGGGTTCTTCGCGCGCAGGTCGGCGCTCCCGATCTCGGTGGCTTGGGAGACCTTCCTGGAGAAGAACGGCGCGGCCAGCCTGGAAGAGATGCGGGAACGGATCGCGCGATACCGTTCGTTGGCTCCCGCGGAGGATCCGGCGATCGGGTGTCTGATGATCGCCGAGCCGGTCTTCCTTCCGGAGACGGCGTGGATCCGCCAGCCGGCGGATTGGCCCAGGAACGTCGTCCAGGGGAAGACGTATTCGCTGCTGGAAGGCGAGGGCCGACGCGTCTGGGACCTATGCGCTGGCTACCTCAGGGCCGCGCCGCTTGTTGTAGGGGACGGCACCCCGCCACCGGAGCGCTTCGGGTCACCTGCGCTTCACCGGCCCCGCCTGGGGCAGGGGACTTTCCGAATCGCGGTCATGGATGCGTATGCGCGCGCCTGCGCGATCACGCAAGAGCACTCCCTGCCGGCGCTCGAGGCCGCGCATATCCGTCCCTACGGAAAGCGTGGCTCCCACGACCCGTCCAACGGCGTGCTGCTCCGCGCCGACCTGCACCGCCTGTTCGACAAGGGGTACGTGACGATCACGCCGGCCTACCGGTTCCAGGTCAGTCCCCGGTTACGCGCCGACTGGAAGAACGGACGCGCGTACTATCCGCTCGACGGCAAGGAGATCAGCGTCCCGAAGCGTTCAACGGACCGGCCGGACGCCGAGGCGCTGCGGTGGCACAACGAGGCGGTGTTTCTTTCATAGATTCGCGGAGTCCCGGCGGCGTCTATCCGTAACCGCCCGATCGAATCGTTCGCCGACTGCAGCGGCCGTCCCTCCCCTACCTGGAAAACGCCCGAATCAGCACCCCCAACGCCGTCGATTCGACCGCCCCGGCGCCGGGACGCCAGGGACTGGGGAGGGCGGGGAGGGATCCGGCGTCGGGGCTGGCGCGGACCTGGAGCGCGTCGAGGATCGACGCGGCGCGCTCCGACGCCGCGCGCAGGGAGGCCCCCTCCACGGGAGCGTTCTGGCACCCCGACGCGATCGACAGCAGGAGCCAGTACTCGAGGTCGATCGTGACGGTCGAGGGGGACTCCCTCCAGCGCGCGGTCTCCTCGGTGAGCGCTCTCCACACGGGGCGGAGGCGCGTCGCCTGCGCGGGGGCTCCCGCCTTGATCTGGGCCGCGAGCGCGGCCGCGGCGACGCAGCGCGAGGGGGGGGGCGCCTCCTGGCGGTGGCGCAGGCCGACCCATCCGCTGCGTTCGTCCGTGGCGCGCTGGAGGCAGAGCGCGGCGTCCCTCATCACGGCGGCGTCGACGGGGAGCCGGCTCTCCCGGGCGCGCGAGAGCGCCAGCAGCATCCAGGAGGTTGTCCAGCTGTTCGGGAGGGGATCGTCGCGCGTGAACCCCCACCCGCCACCGCCGGTGCGCGTCCGGCGCTCCGAGGCGAAGCGCACGGCCCGCGCCGCGGCCGGGCTTCCTCCCTGGGGGGGACCTTCCGTTCCCACGAACGCGATCAGCGCCACGGCATGCGTCGTGAACGCGTCCTGCGCGGGGTCCTCCCAGGCGCCGTCCGGCCTCTGGCGGTCCGCCAGGTACGCCTGCGCCGCGCGGCGAGCGAGCACGGCCGCCTCCGACGTCGCCGAGGGGAGCCGCTTGGCGGCGGCCTCCTCGATCGCCCAGAGCGCCCAGGCGGTGGTCCGGATCGTGGAGGGGGCCGTCCCCTCCCCCCAGGAGCCGTCGCGCCTCTGGCGCGCGAGGAGCCACGAGACGGCGTCCGCGGGGGCCTGCGTGACGGCATAGGCGGGGGCGCCGGGCTCGAACGGCAACGGAGGGGTATCGACCAGTGGGGCGGGCGTGTTCCCGGGTGGGGCCGCGGGCTCCGTGGGAGGAACCGCTGGACGCTCCACCACGGGAAACTCGGGCGGCGGAAGCGGGGTCTCGGTCCCGGGCGGGATCTCGAACGGGCGGGCGCCCTCTCCGACCGGATCCTCCACCGCTCCCGGCACGTAGCGGATCTGGGACGAGAGGTCCACGGAGGGATCCTCTTCCGATGCCGGGGAGGGTGGAACGGGCCGCTCGACCGGGGTCTCCGGCCTTGCGAGGAACCCCGCCGCGATCCCGGTGGAGAGCGCGAAGGCGAGCCCCCATCCTCCCCATGCGGCCCAGGGA
>JACQRN010000201.1 GCA_016206515.1 Planctomycetota bacterium
ACCACCACCATGTCGGGAGGGTCCGCCAGCGCGCGCACGCGGCGCACCACCTCCCCGATCTTCCCCTGCTCGTTCAAGGCGGGGGCGATGAGGACGACCCTCACCGGCGCCTCCAGAGGGTGATCTCGAAGACCATCAGGTCGAGGTCGGTCCCCGTCGCGCCGCGCGGGTAGAACCACGCGGGGAACGGGTAGGGGCGTCTCCATCGTTCCGCGGGAACGTAGTCCCTCTGGAGGATCCGCTGCGCCTCCTCCGAGAGGACGACCCACTGCACGTCGCTGACGACGACCGCCTCCGGCGGCGCGCCGTCCGCGGCCGCTCCGGGGAATGGAACGACGCTCCAAGGGACCGCGGGATCCCCCTTCAGGCCCTGGTAGAGCGACGGTGGGCCCGCGAAGTAGGCGTACGGCGGCGCGCCGACGCGAGCACCGGGATCGAGCGTGTCCGGAAGCCGCCGGTCGACCTCGTCGCGCAGGTCCGTCCCGAGGCAGACGCTCGCGTGCGGGAGCGCCCAGAGGAGGGCGGCGCCCAGGACGGACAGCGCCACTCAGCGCGGGCGCGCGACGACCGGCGCGGCCGCGAGAGCGGCGAACGGGATCGCCGGGATCAGGAGCGCCAGCGACCCGCCGCGCGCCAGGAGGATCGCGGCCGGGATCGGGAGGAGGTGGGCGAGCAGATAGGGCAGACGGGTGTCCCTGCGCAGGGATCCCGCCACCGCCGCGACCAGGAGCGGCGGTCCCCAGCCCCACGCCATCCACTTCCCCAGCATCGCGCATCGCGCCAGGATCGGCGGGACCTCCCCCACGCCGTGGGCGGAGCGGATGCGCGAGAACATCTCCAGGACGCCGGAAGGGTCGGTGACCAGGGGGGGGAAGGAGAGCACCCCGGCGAACGCCGCGCAGGCGGCGAAGGTCGCCCAGATCCGTCCGGTCGCGCGACCGCGCCACAGGGCGAGAACGAGGGCGGGAAGCGCCAGGGCGCAGGAGAGTTTGGTCCCGACGGCGGCACCGAAGGCGAGCCCCATCGCCGCGGCGGAGCGTTTCGTCGGCGCCTCGGCGCCTCGCGCGCCCGCCCAGGCGGCGAGCGTCCACCAGAGTGCGGCGGGGACGTTGAACAGGTTCAGGTGCGATTGGACGATGTGGGCGGGCGCCATCGCGACCAGCGCGCCGGCCGTCACCCCCGCGCGCGCGTCCTTCCAGAGGAAGGTCCCGAACCGGATGACCGCCCAGACCGTCGCCAGGGCCATGGCGAGCGACAGGGAACGCCCGACGACGTAGAGCGGTGCCAGGATGCCGGGGTCGGCCGCCGCTTCCTCCCGCGAGGCCGGCAGGTGCAGCACCCCGGTCCACGAAAGCGCCTTGCAGAGGCCGCCGACCAGGATCGGGTGCAGCGGGGTCTGGTACGAGCCGCCCTCCGCCACGGGGTGGCCCGCCTCCTGCATCCGTTCGAGGATCAGGAAGAGGGTCGACTCGTCCGGGACGTAGGAAAGAGGGCGCCCCGGCGCCGGGAGGCACCAGCCGATCCCCGCCAGCCGCAGGGCGAGCGCAAGCGCCAGGACGCCCCAGGTCCAGGCCCGCTCCGCGCTCACCCGGACCCTACTCGCCGGCGGGAGGAGGCGATCCCAGCCGTTCGCGGATCCAGGCGAGGATCGTGTCCCGGACCTCCGTGCCGCGCTCGCCGCCGGACAGGAGCGCGGTCCCGTGCTCCTCGTGGCGGCCGACGGGCGGGATCTCGACGAGGCGGGAGGCCGGGTTCCCCGCGGCGAGCGCCTGCGCGATCTCCCTCGCCTGGTCGAGATGCTCCTCTTCCTCTCCCGCCAGGACGAGCGCGGGGACCTCCGAGGCGGCCCCGACCGCCTCGCGCACCGAGAGCCCACGGAACTCCCAGCGGGGGGAGAGGAGGACCAACGCCCGGACCTCCCCGGCATGCTTCGCGGCCCAGGCGATCGCCGCGCCGGCGCCGACGCTCGCCCCGACGACGGCCAGTCGGGACGGGTCGGAGAGGGCTCGCGGCGCGAGGTAGGAGGCGGCGGCATCGACATCGAGCGGGAGGCGCGCGAAGTCGCCCGGGAGGAAGTTCAGGAACTCGTACGGCTCGCCGCGGCGGGTCCGGGAGTCGCCGTGCCCGCGCAGGTCGAGCGCCAGCGCCCCGTACCCCTCGTCGCGCAGCGCGGGCGCCAGGGCGCGCCAGTCCTCGCGGTCGCGCGCGAGCATGTGCAGCAGCAGCACGAATCCCGACGGCGGCTCGTCGGGTTCCAGGAGGGAGCCGCCCAGGAGGACGCCGTCCTCCGTCTCGATCGAGACGTTCCACCCCGTTGTACGCAGGGAGGGAAGTGCGCTCACCTGCGGCGCGATGCGTTCCGTATCACCGTCCGGGGGGGAGGGCCCGTCCGGCGAGGGCGGGCCTTCCTGCGCGGCGGCGCCCGCGAGGCACGCGAGGAGGGCGAGGAGGGCGAGGACGCCGATGGGGCGGCGCTTCACTCGCGCTCCGGGGGCGCGGGCGGCTCCTCCGGGGTGTCGAGGCGGCGCGAGATCGACGCAATGCGCCGCTCGGCCGACTCCCGCTCGGTCTGGGAGGAGGAGTGCTCCAGCACGGCGCGGTACGCGTCGAGCGCCGCGGCGCGGTCGCGCAGGTTGTAGTCGAGGATGTAGGCGATCCGGTACCAGGCGTCGGTCGACGTCACGGGGTTCCACGCGACGCACTTGCGGTAGTACTCGATCGCCTTCTCGTAGTTCGTGTGGTACTGGGATTCGTAGATGTACCCGATCCAGTGCGCCGCGTCGTCCGCCTTGTCCGACTCCGGATGCCGCAGGAGGAGCTGCTGGTACCGTTCGAGCGCGGCGGTGAGGTTCTCGTGCCGCTTGAGGGGGTTCATGCGCCGGCGGAACGTCTCCGCCTCCTCGAGGAGGGCGTCCGCCTCCGGGATGAGGCGGGGGTGCGGACCGCTCCGCGACGCGTCCGGCCCCGAGCCGTGCGGCGCCTCCGGGGCGGGGGGGGCGACGGTCACCGCCCTCTGGCAAGCCTCCCGCTCCGAGCGTGCGGAGGTGGCCCGGTCGGAGAGCTCCAGGTCGGTGTAGAACTGCTCGATCTGGCGCAGCTGCTGGAGGTAGGCGTTGCGGGCGCGAACGACGTCGGCGGCGAAGCGCTCCTCGTCTTCCAGGGTGTAGGGGAACTTGTGCCCGCACCCGGAGCAGAACCGGGCGTCCCCGAAGACGCGCGCCTGGCACCCCGGGCAGGACTTCATCGAGAGGAAGGCGTGGCCGCAGGAGGTGCAGAAGCGCGCCTCCTCGGCGAGTTCCACGGAGCACTCGGGGCACGGCTTGGCGACGGCGCTCGCCGCGCAGAGTGTCAGGAGCAGCAGAACGGCGGACAGTCTGGTGCTTCGCATGGTCGGGCCTCCTTGCAGGAATCCTGCGCGGGACATTCTAAATGTTTCCCACCAGGCTCCGCGAGGCGGTAAAGATAACGCCCCGGTGCTCAAGCGCCACCACCAGGTCTTCTCCTCCCTCCTGATTGCGGGGGATCTCGTGCTCGTGGCGCTCTCCTGGGGGCTCCTCCTGTGGTTGGAGCGGTGGGACGCGGTCAGCGCCCCCTTCCGCATCCGTCTGCAACTGGGACTCCCGCGCGCGCACCTCCAGGCGCTCCTGGCGGTCCTGCCCCTGTACCACCTCGTGTACCGCGCGACGGGGTTGTACCTCCCCCGCCGCTTCCGATCGCTCGGGGCGGACCTGTTCGACGTCGTGCGCGCCTCGGCGGTCTCCTTCGGCGCGTCGGTCTTCGCCTGCTTCTTCCTCTACCGGATCGGGAGCCGGACCGCGTACGCGACGTTCTTCTGCGGCTCGCTCCTGTCGACCGTCTCCTTCCATCTTCTGGCGCGCGCGGTTCTGCAGCGCCTGCGCGAGCGGGGGTGGAACCTCCGTCACGTCCTGGTGGTCGGGTGCGGCGCCTCCGCGCGCGCCGCCGTCGAGCGCCTCGCGCGCAACCCCTGGATGGGGCTGTCGGTGGCTGGCGTCGTCGAGGACGCCGCGCTCGAACCCCCTCCGGGGACGCCGCGTCTTGGGGGCATCCACGATCTGCACGAGGTGATCGCCCGGCACGGGATCGACCAGGTGATCGTGGCGCTCCCGATGGAGCGTCACGCGGACGTCGCGCGCGTGCTCGACGCCCTGACCCGGGAGACGGTCGACGTGCGGATCGTGCCGGACCTCACCAGTTTCCTCACCCTCAACTGCTCGGTCGGGGAACTCGACGGTCTGCCGATGCTCAACCTGCGCGAGTCCCCCCTCTACGGCTGGAACCGGGTCGCCAAGCGGGTCCTGGACATCCTCCTGTCGCTCCTGATCCTGGTGCTCTTTGCCGTCCCGATGCTACTGATCGCAGCCGCGATCAAGATGACCTCGCGCGGGCCTCTGTTCTACACCCAGGAGCGGCTCGGCCTCGACGGGCGCGTCTTCCGGATGTTGAAGTTCCGCACGATGGTCCCCGACGCCGAGCGCTCCACCGGCGCGGTCTGGGCGAGGCAGGACGACCCGCGCCGCACGCGTCTGGGGTCGTTCCTGCGCGCGACGTCGCTCGACGAGCTGCCGCAGTTTTTTAACGTGCTGAAAGGCGAGATGTCGATCGTCGGCCCGCGCCCCGAGCGCCCCGAATTCATCGGCGACTTCACGCGGAAGATCCCCGCCTACATGCTGCGCCATAAGATGAAGGCCGGGATCACCGGCTGGGCCCAGATCAACGGCTGGCGCGGCAACACCTCCCTGGAAAAGCGCATCGAGTACGACCTCTACTACATCGAGCACTGGTCGGTCTGGTTCGACCTGCGGATCATCGCCCTGACGCCGTTCAAGGGGCTGGTGAACCGGAACGCGTACTGACGACCGTGGTCTATCTCCCCGCCTCCGACTGGCCGAGGCCTTCCACTCGCTCGTACTGCTGCGGAGTCAGAAAAGCGGACATCGTGCTCTCCGCATCGCGGTAGATCTCGGCCATCCCCTCTACCTGCCAGGGTTCGAGTCCTGCGTGCGGGTCCGAGAATCCATGGAACGGGAGCAGCCGGTGCTTGGGAACCCCCAGCGACTCCAGGCGGCGCTCGGAATCCGCATACAGTTGCCGGATTCGTTCCCTCTGTGAGTCGGACAGATTCGCATCCGGCGGCATCATGCCGTCCAGGAGCGCGACAGCAACCGTCGCCCCCAGTTCCCCATGAAGTCGTTCACGCTGGAGGAAGATCCGGCTGTAGGCGGCCATCGTCCCGCCAGCGGCGGACAACATCTGCTGTTCTTGTTCCGGAGTCAGCGTGTCGCCTGTCGCGTGCTCGATCTCCATCATGGGGCGCATTCCGGCGACGAGCTGCTGGACCGCGTCCAGCACCTCCGCGCGCGCGCGTTCCTCCTCGGCGAGCTCCGCAGGGAGGGCCGGGGTCTCGACGGTCGCACTGGAGTCGGCCGCGATCGCCTCGCGAGATGCGGCGACCTGCTCCGCCTCGCGCAGCAGCCGTTCCCGCTCCTCCACGGTCCGCTCGCGGAGCGCGAGAGCCCGCTCTCGCTGCGCGGCCTGCTCCAGCCTCCGCGCCCCGTCCCGGTCGACCTCGAGGCGCTCGCCCGCCGCGACCGGGGTCGCCTTTCCGATGCCCGAATCCATGTAATGGACCAGGCCGCTGGTCACCGCCACCGTCACGATCGCCGTCGCGCTTCCCACGATCCAGTCCCGTTGCGTGATCATTCCGCCCTCCCGCGCGTCAGCGCGCACCGCGATCCCGAACGCCGTCCCCACGACCTCGATCCGTCCCTCCGGTACATCGACTGCGAAGCTCCCCGCCCCAGGCACCACGGAGAAGAGGGCCTCCCCCGTCTCGATCCGTGCCACCTTTCCCGGTCGCCGGCCTTCCAGCACGAGGCGGCACCCGGGCGCGAGGTCGACGGTGCTTCCATCGGAGAGGCGCACCTCGCGCCCGGCTCGCGCCCCCTCCAGGCGCTCCCCGGATGCCGCGGGGGTCCAGGTCTCCCCGGGATCGGCGCGCGTCCAGGCGACCGTCCGATCCCCATGCGGCGCCCGCGCGGCAAGGATACTCAGGGACAGGACGAGTCCCGCGGCGAGCCCCGCTCCCGGCGCGCGCCACCGTTCCCCCGTGCGTGCGACCGGCGACCCTGCCGCCGCCAGGGCATCCAGGCGCGCGCGCCCCCCGGGGGGAAGCCCCCGTGGCAGAGGCCCGACGGCGCGCAGACGCTCCGCCAGGTCATCCCGGTCTTGCGCCGACGGATCCTGGGTCATCGTTCCTCCTCCCGGGTCAGCGCCCGCCGCAGCTCCTCGCGGGCCCGTGCCAAGCGTGCCCAGCCCGTGGAGACCGAGATGCCCAGGCGTCCCGCCAGCCTCTCGACGGGCTCCCCCTCCAGGTAGTGCGTTTCCAGGAGGTGCTGCTCATCGGGCTCCAGCGATGTCAGGGCGTGTCTCACGCGGTCACGCGCCTCTTCGGATCCTCTGTCTGCACGAGGTCTGGTCGCGCCCGATTCCCAGGGGCTGACCTTGTGCGGCTGCCGCTCACGTCGGACGGCGCGTAACTCGTTGAGAGCCAGGCCCACGAGCCATCCCCAGGGGGAGCCGCGGGACGGGTCGTATCGTCCGGGCCGGGTGAAGGCGGCCAGAAAGGTGCGTTGCACGATCTCCTCTGCGCTGGGGCCATCTTCGGCGCGGACCCAGGCCCATCGGTACAGGGCGTCCCCGTAGAGTTCGACGAGGCGGTGACGTCCGATCGGTGTCGCCGGGTCCATCAGGTTCTTCTCGCTCATGCTGTGCCGTGTCGGCACCGGTCGCACCGGCTGTTCCAAGAGTACCGTCACGCATGGGAATGTTCGCGTCTCGTGTCACACTCCGACGGAATCCAAAAAAAACGCCGCCGTTTGACTGGGGTTCGTAAGGTCCTTCTGGACGAGGATCTCGCAGCGTTCTACGGTGTCGAGACGAAGGACGTCGCCAGCGAGCGTCCCGCCGCGGGCCGCCCGCCGGCACGTTGGCGCGCAGGCCGAATTGCCGGGAGCTCGCGAGGAGCGCAGGCCCCCACCTCCGATGGATCTCTCCCCAGCCCTCGAATTTCAGCCGGGTTGCCCGAGCATGGGCCGGAGCGACGCGGCCTACCGCTTCAACGCCCCCTGGATCCGTTCCTGCACGAACAGGGGCGTGACGTCGGGCCCCGGCAGGCGGGCGAGTCCCAGGGAGGTCGCGGCGGTGCGCCAGATGCGCGGGTCGTTCTCGGCGAGCATTGCCTTGAGCGCCGCGTAGACCGGGGCGTGGATGCGGCCGGCGCGGTCGATGATGCGTCCGGTGGCCGCGATCGCCGCCTGGCGGATCTCCGGGACGTTCTGGGGGTTCGTGAAGACCCGCAGGAGCGCCTCGTAGGCGGATTCGTCGCCGGCGACCCCGAGCGCGGCGAGCGCTGGGAGGCGGACCGTGTCGGGCCGGATCAGCGTCCCGGGCGGCTCGTCGACGGCGGCGATCAGCGCGCCGC
>JACQRN010000202.1 GCA_016206515.1 Planctomycetota bacterium
CCTCGAAGAACGGCTCGGGCGGCTCCAGGACGGGGTTCCCCAGCGACAGGTCGTGCACCTGCGCCCCCCCGATGCGACCCTTCATCTCCCGCCCGGCCTCGAACATGCGACGGATCCACGACGCGGACTCCATCCGCTGTGCGATCCAGCGAGAGATGCTCACGGCCGCGTCTGCAACAGGCTCCTACCCCTTGGCGGGCTTGCCCTTGTCCGGCTTCGCCGCGCCAGCGCTCTTCGCGCCCGCGGCGGCCTTCGATGCGGCCTTGACATCGGCGACCGGGGCGGCGGCGACCGGCGTACCGACAACCACGGCGGCGTCCTCCTTCTTCGCCTTGGCCTTCTTCTTCGGCTTGATGCTGCGGAGCTTCGGCAGGCCGAACAGGGAACGCCCTTCCTTCCAGCGCTCCTCCTCGCGCATGCGCGCGATCCGCTCGTCGCGCGACAGCACGTTGCGGTGCTTCTGCATCCCGCCGGGGCCCACGAAGCTGCGATGGATCGACATGATCAGTCCTTGAGCCGGAGGAACCCGGCGGTACGGAACGGGGTCGTCCCGTCGATCCGGAGGCGCTGGAACTGCACCAACAGATCGAGGGCATTGCGATCATTCACCTTCTGGGGATCGCGCGGCCAGCGGCCGTAGCACAGCTCGATGTACTGCTTCCCCTGGTGAAGGAAGAAGTTCTCCTGCGCGTAGCCGCGGCGGACGAGCTTCCCGATCCACTCCTGCGCGAGGGCGCGACGGCGCGACGTATAGGTCGACAGGACGATCGTGTAGTTCCCGGTCGCCGCCAGGTCCTGCAGGGGAGGCACCACCGTCCGGGGAGTCTGGACCGCCGGCGTGCGCGACCGCGGGACCTCCACGCGCGGAGCGGCCACGGGGGCCGGATCGGGACGGTTGCGGAGGTATTTGACCGCCCCGACCGAGACGGCGCCGGCGATCGCCAGAAGGATCAGGACGAGCGCGAGGAGGTCGTAGTGGTTGCCGCCGCCGGGGGCCCGATCCCCCCCGGGAGGCTGCTGCACGCGAGGGGGCACTCGCGCCGCCGCGAGACGCTCCGGCGCGGGACGCGCCGGGACCACGGCGGGCGCCGCGCGGCCCGGCTCACGACTCAACGCCTCGAACAGATCGCCGCGGCGCCCCATGGGAGGGTGTACGGTAGCCGACGCGTAGGCGGCGAGGCAAGACTACACAAACGCCGCGGCCATCCGCAGGAAGCGCAACGTGTCCGCCAGGGGCCGGATATGGCTCCCGCCCCGCGCGTACCGCGAGCGCACGGGGACCTGGCCGATCCGGAGCCCCGCGCGCGCCGCGCGGATGAGGAACTCCCCCTCCATCGCGAAGCGCCGCTCGCCGGGACGGACCCCCGCCATCGCGCGCGCCGACACGAGCCGATAGCCGCACTGGCTGTCGGCGACCGGCCGGCGCGCCAGGGCCGAGACGATCCGCGAGGTGACGCGGTTCGTCGCCAGTCGCGCGAAGGACATCCCCGAAGGATCGCCCAGGCGGTTCCCCACCACCACGTCCCACCCGCCCCGGCGCCAGGCGGACACGACCGCGGGGATCTCGATCGGATCGTGCTGTCCGTCGGCGTCCAGGCAGACGGCGGCCTCCCAGCCGAGCGCCAGGGCGCGCGTGAAGCCGCTCGCCAGGGCCGCCCCCTTCCCCCGGTTGGCGCCGTGCCGGAGCACCTGCGCCCCCGCGCGCCGCGCCTCCCGCGCGGTCGCGTCCCGGGAGCCGTCGTCGACGACGAGCACCCGCTCCACGTGCCGCAAGCAGAGGCGTACCATCCCCCCGACCGTGTCGGCCGCCTCATAGGCGGGGATCAGGCAGCCGACCCGTCCGGCGTCCGTCATTCCCCGTCGGGCACCGCAGGGGCGCGCAGGGCCGCGCGCGCCTCGCCCTCGTCGAGCGCGAGGGGATGCTCCTCCATCGAGAAGATCTTTTCCCCGACGAGAAGCACCACGCGCAGCGCACCGCGGGCCTCGAGATCCGGCAGCGCCGCCGTGCATCCGGCATCCCCGACGGGGACCTCCGCGAGGATCACAACCCCTTCGTGCCCTTCCCACTCGACGCGCACCGTGGCGTCCGGGACGGCCGCGCCCGTGGCGCCCGCGCTCCACCGGAGATCGAGCGTCGATCCGGAGGCGGCCAGGCCGCCCGCGGGCCATCCCTCGACGTCCCACGGCGGTCCCTCGGGAAGCCCCGCCTCCGCGCGAGGAACCGGCAGGCGATCGAGCCCGTTGGACACCAGCGCGAAGACTCGCTCCGAGCGGTGGTCCGCGAGATCCACCGCGACGACACGGAGCGCCCCGCCCCGCCCAAGGCATGCCGCGGGAATGCGTCCGCGCCAGGCACCCTCGCACTCCAGGGGGCCCGCGACCGCCACCTCCTTCCCCGTCCCCTCCGCGATCCACGCGAAGGCGACCGGCTCCGGGGGGAGCGCCGCGTCCTCGACGCGCCAGCGTACCTCCCAGTCGCCATCGATCTCGCGCATCTCGCACACGGACCATCGCGGCGCCACCCGGTCGACCAGGAGGCGCGCCGGAGGGGTCGTCTGCACGTTTCCCGCCCCGTCCACCGCCTCCAGGGTCCAGGTGTACAGACCGTCCGGGAGGTCGACCGGGGTCTCTCGCGCGCGAACGTCCGTGGAGAACGGAGGGGCGTCGTCGCCGTCGCGCCGGATCCAGAGGCGCACCGTCCGGAGGCCGGCGACCCCCGCGTCGTGGCCCCACCGGATCACCTTCAGGGGCCCCTCCTCGGTGAACCGTTCGGGGATCTCGAGCGACACGCGTGGCGCCTGGGCGTCGACCTGCGAGGCGAGGCGCGCCTCGCCGACCCCCTCGTGGCCGGAGAGATCGGTCACCCGCAGCCGGACGGCGCGCAGGCGCACGCTCCGGTCCGGCAGGGCCCAGGTCCAGCGCCCCTCGGAGGGGAGCCCCTCGGCGACCTTCCGCCATGCGTCGTCCGCGCCGGTCAGGTACTCGATCCGGACGCCACGCGGGGGAAGATCGTCGTCGGACACGCGCCAGGAGATCTCCACCGGGGCGCCGGGCCCCGCGACCGCGGGAGGCTTCTCGATCGACAGCGACACCTCCGGCTCCGGGGTCGCGATCCGCAGTCGCATCTCGGCCCCCTCGGGCACCCCCTCGGGGCCGACCGGCGTTGCGTTCCCCAGGAGATCGCGCGCGCGCACCCGGACGAGGTACGAACCGCGCGGCAGGATCAGCACGGGATTCCCGCCAGCCGCACGTCGGGCGCGCGCCGGCTGCCACACGGCCTCGTCCTCCCGCCGCAGCCATGCCTCGAGGGTTCGCACACCGGCGGGGTCGCTCGCCTCGCACGGGATCTCGACCTCATGCGATGCGACTTCGAGCGACTCCGGCAGCGCCACCTCCGGAGGACGGTT
Organism: Planctomycetota bacterium; assembly: GCA_016206515.1. Taxonomy (GTDB): domain Bacteria; phylum Planctomycetota; class SBBH01; order SBBH01; family JACQRN01; genus JACQRN01. Next base: position 3,408 of record JACQRN010000202.1, read on the forward strand.
GTCGAGGACGATCGGCTCCGGATCCTCCCAGCGGGCCAGAAGTTCGCCCGTCCCGGAGCGGACCTCGACCGAGAGGCGCAGCCATCCTTCCGGCGCGAGCGCCTCCGTTCTCCAGACGTGGGCCCGGCGCCGGACCGGGACCTCGCCCGCGACGCGGACCTCCCCCTCGCCGGGACCCGATTCGAGGATCCGGACCGTCGCCCCCTCCCATGCCGGAAGGACCTCCCACCGGACCGAGAGGGACATCCCCTGCCGCACGGCCGGGGACGTCACCAGGCGGCGGATCGGGACGTCCTGCGGTTCCTGGGCGCCGGCCGCGGCGGCAACGCCGAGGAGGGCCGGGAGAAGGAGCGTGCGGAGGGAGGCCGTGACGGCCATCAGCGGATCAGGTGGTCGACCTTCTTGAGCAGGTCGGCCTTCGTCACCGGCTTGACGAGGTAGTCGTGCGCCCCGGTGAAGAACCCGCGCAGCATGTCGCCCGCGTCCTTCTTGCCGCTTAAGAACAGGACCGGGATCGAGAACGTCTCCACGCCGGACTTCAGGCGTTCGCAGATCCGGTACCCGTCGAGCCCGGGCATCACGATGTCGAGGATCACCAGGTCCCACTTCTCCGTCCGCGCGCGGAGGATCCCCTCCTCCCCGTCGGACAGGGTCACGACGTCGTACCCCTCCGCCGCGAGCACCTTTCCCGTGACCTTCAGGAAGTCCTTGTCGTCGTCCACGAACAGGATGCGGCCCTGGGGCACGAGGGGACAGTGTACCCGTCGGCGGGATGGAGTACCCTACCCCGCGCGTGACATCCCGCGCGAGGGACGCACCGTTGCTGCATGTCTCCGACCTGTCCAAGCATTTCCGGTTGCGCCCCGCGCGCGCGAACCTGATGAGGTCCATCGCCGCGGGGTTCACGCGTGCGCCGCGACGCCCCGAGCGCGTCGCGCTGCAGGGGATCGACTTCGCGCTCGCGCGGGGCGAGGCGCTCGGCGTGCTGGGCGCGAACGGGGCGGGCAAGACGACGCTCCTGAAGGTGATCTGCGGGATCTATCCGCCGACCACGGGGAGCGTGCGGTGCCAGGGGATCGTCCTGCCGCTGTTCCAGTGGGGGCTCGGCTTCCAGCCGGAGCTGGACGTCATGGAAAACCTGATGCTGTACGGCGCCCTGGTCGGCATCCCCCGCCTCGCGCTCCGGGAGCAGGCCGACGATATTCTCGATGCCGCGGGGCTGCTGCGCTTCCCGAACACAAGGGTCGAGCACCTCTCGTCCGGGATGCAGGCGAGGCTTGCCTTCTCCATCGCGATGCGCGCGCGGGCCGACCTCCTGGTGCTCGATGAGGTCTTCTCCGTCGGCGATCTTGCATTCCAGAACGCCTGCGGCGAGCGGCTGCGAGGGCGCCGCGAGGAGGGGACCGCGATCCTGCTGGCATCGCACAACCTCTCCCTGATCGAGAAAGAGTGCGACCGCGTCCTCTACCTGCGGGAAGGGCGCATGGCGGCGCTCGGACCGTCCGGGCCGACGATCGCACGCTACCGGAGCGACGCGGGAGCGGGGGGGGAATGAATCCGCCCCGTCCGCGCCCGCGCGCCCGTCGCCGCTCCCGGCTCGCCTTCCTGCTACTGCTGCTCGGCCCTCCCGGCTGCGACCGGGTGGGGTCCGACACGCTGCTGGGGCCGTCCTCTGTCCTGGACTCGGCGCACGTGGAGATCGACCACGGCGTCCTGCGGCTGCAGTCGCCGGACGGCAGGCAGGTGGCGCATTGCCGTTTCTCGACCCCCGTGCTGCCCGGCCGCTTCTACACGATCCGCGCACAGGTGCGTGCGCCGGACGGCACCGACCACCCCGTCGTCGCGGACCTCTACCTGCCCGATCGCGACGTGGCCGATCTCGACATGATCCTGCAACCCGAACGGGTGACGGGGGATTTCCGGACCTTTCAGCACACGATGTACATGGACGACGGCCTCGAGGGCGCCCTTCTGCGCCTGCACACCTTCTCCCCTCGTCCCGTGGAGATCCGCGCCCTGACGCTGCGCGCCAACCGGCTCGTCGGACCTGGCCTCCCTCGATGGGACCGCACGCTATGGTGCGCGCTCGTGCTGGTCTGCTTCGGCTGCGCGCTCCCGAGGCGGCGCGGGCGCCTCCCTCCGATATGAGCGATCGCCTGGCCCTCCTCCAGTTCCTGCTGGCCACCGGCGCCGTGCTCGGAAACGGGTGGCTCTTGAGCCGGCGACTCTTCCCCGCCCGCGGGGCGTTGCATGCGACGCAGACCGTGCTGCTGGCGTGCGCGCAGGCCGTCACCCTGCTCACCGTCCTGGGCCTGTTCGGATGGCTGCATCCCGTGCCCGTCCTGGCGCTTCCGGTGGCGGCCTTCCTCTGGCTCCTCCGGCGGACCGGGCGGCAGAGCGCCGCCCCGGTCGCGCCCGCGGCGGACACCGGAACGCCGCTCGCGTTGCAGGGGCTCGCGAGCGCCACGGTCTGGATGATGGCGCTGGCGCTCCCGTGGTCGTTCTGGTTCATGCTGGCGTACCCGCATCCGATCACGGACACCCTGACCTACCACCTCCCCCGCCCGATCGAATGGGCGCGCATGGGCGCCTTCCCCCCCGTGGAGGCGGACTTCTTCCGGCAGCACGTCCATGCCTACTACCCCTTCAACGGCGAGATTCTCTTCCTGTGGAACCTGCTGTGGACGCGCAACGACATCCTGGTCCGCCCGATCCAGCCGTTCTTCATGGCGATGTCCTGCGTCGCGCTGTACGCGATCCTGGAGCTCCTGCCGCTGTCCCGCCCGCTCCGGCTCCTCGCCGCGGCGATGCTGCCCGTGTTCCCGGCGTCCGCCTATGCGGCCTTTACCGCGAAGAACGACGTCATCCTGACCTTCTTCTTCCTCTGCGGCGTCCTGTTCCTCCTTCGCATGCCCCGCGACGGCGAGCGGGGCGGATCCCTGTTCTGGATCTCGATCGGCCTCCTGCTCGGTACGAAGCTCCTGGGGGCGCCGTACGCCGCCGCGCTCCTCCTTCTGGGTTTCCTCCGGCACGGCGCCGTCGGCGGGCACGAGCTCGCGCGGGCGGCGGGATGGGTGACGCTGCTCGGGGGGTACGCCTATCTGCGCAACGCGCTCGCGACCGGCAACCCCTTCTGGCCGGCGCAGATGCAGATCGGCCAGACCGTGCTGCTGGCGGGCAGGCACCCGCACCTCCTCGCGGTAGGCGCGACGGGCGGTCCGATACTCCTCGTCGCGGCAGGCGCCCTGCTGCTCGTCCTGCTGCGGATGCGCCGCCTGGGCCGGGAGCGGCTGCAACGCACCGTCCCCGTGCTCCTCTTCCTGATCCCCGCGGCCTATCTCCTCGTCCGCATCAGCGTCCCGTGGCAGGAATCGCGCTACTTCCTGCCGGTCCTGGCCCTCTGCGTCCCGATCGCGGCGCACGTCGCGCAGGCGGCGCTGCGAACCCCATACGCGACCACGCCCCTGGCGACCCTGCTCCTGATCGCATGCGCGGTAGGGGCCACGGGACACCCCCGATGCGTCGCGTGGGGGCTCCCGCTGGGGGCCGGCCTGTGGACGGCGGGACGGCTGCTGTCCGCGCTCTGCGCGCGCTACGGCCTCCGGATCCGCTGGCCGCTCACGGCCGCCCTGTTCGTCGGGCTCGTCTTCCTCTTCGCGCTGTGGCCGATCGCGGTGCAGTTCAACCGGCGGTGGGCCATCCCCTACCTCGCCGGGGCCTACCGCCCGCGGGGCGGCGCCGGAGCGGAAGGCGCCACGGGGAGGGGCGGGTACAGCGAGGCATGGATGCAGTTGGAACACCTGACCCGGCGCACGGGCGGGACGGTGCTCGTCTGCGGGGACGAGATCCTGTATCCGCTCTACGGAGGCGGGTGGCAGAACCGCCTGCGGGTGCTGCAGGTCCCCCCGGGCGGCGCGCGCGACGGGATCGACGCGGGGCTGCGCACGCGTTTGCGCGAGGAGATCCTCCGGGAGACGCCGGATTACGTGTGGGTCCGGGGCGCGCGCGATCCCGCCGCGCTCGCCGCGCAGATCGTGCCGCCGGACCGTGCCGTCGTGAGGGAGATCTGGCAGTTCGGACCGACCTGCCTGATCGCCCTGGATCCGAACCCGGCCGGGGGACCCTGACGGCATGGACGCGCGCGGTCACCTTCACGTGCTCCGGGCCCTCACGCGGACGGAATTCCGGCTGCGCGACCAGGGGACGCTGCTGGGCTTCACCTGGACGCTGCTGCACCCGCTGCTGTTGTTCCTCGTGCTGCACACGATCTTTGCCCGGATGACCGGCTCGGGCATCGACCGCTTCGGCGCCTACCTGCTGATCGGCATCGCGTTCTGGAACTTCTTCTCCTCGGCCACGGCGGGCGCCATCCAGATCTTCCCGCGCCGCGCGGCGCTGATCCGGAACAGCAACGTGTCACGCACCGTACTCGTGCTGTCCGGGGTGCTGACGTACTTCCTGTCACACCTTCTCGAACTGTCCGTACTCCTGCCGCTGCTCTTGCTGTTGGGCTGCGTGCCCGGCGTACACGTCCTTTTCCTGCCGGTCGTGCTGCTCCTGGAACTGCTGCTGGTCCTGGGCGTGTCCTTCCTGCTGTCCACGGCGGCCGTGTACTTCCGCGACGTGGAGCGCATCTGGAGCATCCTGTCCCTGGCGCTGTTCCTGATGACGCCCGTGTTCTACGCATACCGGGACATCCCCGGCGCCCAGCGCGTCTGGGTGCAGGCCAATCCCGTCACGCACATCGTGGCCTTCGCGCGCGGCGCGCTGCTCCATCACGAGGTGCCGGGCCTGCGGCACCTGGCACTCTTCACGGCCGCGGTGCTGGCGCTCCTGGCGGTCTCCTGGGCGCTGTTCCGGCGCCAGCAGGGGGGCTTCGCCGAGCGGGTGTAGCCGGGGGGACCGTCACCGTGCGTGCACGGGAATCGGCACCGTACGGACCGTGATCGGCACGTCCGACTCGAACGCCCATGCATCGCGGGGGCGGACGACGATCGCCGCGGCTTGCACCCGGGGAGTCGGGTCACCGCAGGCCAAGCCCACGATTCCGGCAACGTCCCCGGGAAGCGGACTCACCGGTATGCCGGACCGGATCTGCCCCGGAATCAACCGGTACCGCCGCTGCGTTCCGTCCTCGAAGAAGAGATCGATCTGGACCAGGGCATCCCGAAACAGCATGCCGCGCAGGGATCCCAGGAACGTATGGCGGATCCGAGCCTGGATCACGGTGACGCCGCCTTCCATCATGGGGAGCGAGAAGCGTTCGTTGCATTTCGCCCGCAAGCGATGTGCTCGACCGGCAACCGGCGCGGCGCGCGCGGTTTGCGGACCGCGCGCGAAGAGCGCGTAGCCACGCTCGACGAGAACGGGGCGATACGATTTCAGAACCTCAAGCAGCACCAGTCCGTCGTCCGACGTCGGAAGCCGCTGATCGATCACGTTCGGGGAGAGGAGCACGAACGCCGGCGCGCCCGGGCCACGGAAGTGCTCGGCATTGATCCCCACCAGGTGCGGCGTGTAGGCCGTGTACCCCTGGAATACGGGGCGCGGTTTCCAGTTCAGCCCGTTGAGCAGGAGAACCCCCTGCGCATGCCCGAGCAGGTCGATGGAGCGGTCGCCGACCGCTTCGCGGATCCGCGGCAATGCATGCACGCGGGCGGCTTCCATCCGGGCCTCCTCCAGCGTCGCACGGTGCCCGGGGAGATCCAGGAGCAGGGCGAGCGATTGGAAGGTCCGTCCGTTCGCGTGAGGGACCCACTTCCGGAAGGTTTCGCCGGGATGATTGCGTGCGTCCGCGAGGGCCAGACCGAAAACCGAGGCGATCAGACAGGCGGCCGAGAAGACATGCACCAGGAACCGCCGGACGCCGACGCAGGCCCCCGCCCCCCCCCCGATCCAGAACGACAACGGCAGGCTGAAAGAGAAGAAGACCAGCACATGCCCGTCCTGACGC
>JACQRN010000203.1 GCA_016206515.1 Planctomycetota bacterium
CGCCCCGGGAGCGCGACCTGGCGGCGCTCTACCGGGTCGCGCACGAGATCAGCCGGGCGGACGATCCGGGGAATCTCTTCAACGCGCTGATCGACACGGTCCTGGAGGTCACCGGCGCCACGCGCGGCGCGGTGATCCTGCCGCGCGACGGCGGGATCGAGATCGCCGCGGCGCGCGGCACCGGCGTCAAGGCGGACGCGCACCTGATGATCAGCCGCACCATCACTGGAGAGACGCTCCAGAAGGGGCACTCGGTCCTGTCGGGGAACGCCATGGCGGACGACCGGTTCGGCGCGGGGCAGTCGGTCATCCTCCAGAAGCTGCGGTCGGTCCTCTGCGTTCCGATCGAGAGCCACGAAAGGGTGCTCGGGGCGATCTACCTCGACAGCGCCGGAATGGTCGAGGCGTTCGGGGAGCGGCACCTGGAGCTCGTCGCCGCGGTCGGCCGCCAGGCCGGGATCGCCCTGCAGAGGCTGCGGCTGATCCGGGACCTGGAGAACCGCGTCTTCGGGACCGTCCGGTCGCTCGTCGCGGCGCTCGAGGCGAAGGACCGGTACACCCGGGGGCATTCCGAGCGGGTCGGGGCGTTCTCCCTCCAGATCGCGCACGCCCTGGACGTCCCGCACGACCTCTGGGCGGACATCCGGCTCGCGGGGGTCCTGCACGACATCGGCAAGATCGGGATCCCCGAGCAGATCCTCAACAAGCCCGCCCAGCTCACCGACGAGGAGTACGCGCTGGTCAAGAACCACCCCTCCGCGGGCGGCAAGATCCTCGAGGGGATCGCCGGGTTCGAGACCGTCCGCGACGGCGTACGGCTCCACCACGAGCGGTGGGACGGAAAGGGGTACCCGGAGGGAAGAGCGGGGGACGCCACGCCCCTGGTCGCCCGCATCGTCGGGATCGCCGACGCCTACGACACGATGGCGTACAAGCGCGTCTACCGCGACGCGGTCCCGAAGGAGGCGATCGTCGCCGAGGTGCGCCGTTGCTCCGGCGCCCAGTTCGACCCCGCCGTCGCCGAGGCGGTCTGTCGCCTCATCGAGGAGGAACGCCTCACCTCGCCGCAGATCCTGAGCGTGGAGGTCGCCAGCCGGGAGATCGCGGACCGTGGGCAATGAAGAAGGAGACAGAAGACAGGAGTGCAGGAGAACAGGAGGGCACCATCAAACGCCTGGGGTGAGATTGGCCGGGCTATTTCCCAAACTCCTGTCTCCCGACTCCTGTCTCCTGACTCCTGTCTCCTGTCTCCTGTCTTTTGTACTCTTTCCCCATGCCCGTCCCGTTCAACGACCTGACGCGCCAGTACCGCGCCCACCAGGAGGCGTTCGACGAGGCGGTTGCCGGCGTGGTCCGGACCCAGCAGTTCATCCTGGGGCCGGCGGTGAAGCGGTTTGAGGAAGAGCTGGCGCGGTACCACGGGACGGCCCACGGGATCGGGGTCGCCAACGGGACCGACGCGATCGTGCTCGCGCTCCAGGCGCTCGGGGTCGGACCGGGGGACGAGGTGGTCGTCCCGGCGCTATCGTTCGTCGCGAGCGCGACCGCGGTCGCCCGGACGGGGGCGACGATCCGGTTCGTCGACGTCGAGCCGGTCACGTACACGATCGACTGCGCGCTCGCCGCCCGCGCCTGCGGGCCGAAGACCCGCGCGATCCTCCCGGTCCACCTCTACGGACAGATGGCGGACATGGAGTCCCTCTCGGCCCTCTGTGCCAAGCGCTCCATCCCGATGGTCGAGGACGCCGCGCAGGCGATCGGCGCGACGTACGGCGGCCGCAAGGCGGGGACGTTCGGCGCGGCGGGGTGCTTCTCCGCCTACCCGGGGAAGAACCTCGGCGCCTGGGGGGACGCGGGGTTCGTCGTCACCGCCGACGCAGGACTGGCCGAGCGGATACGGATGCTGCGCGAGCACGGCTCGCGCCGGAAGAACTGGGCGGAGGCGTACGGGCTCAACAGCCGCCTCGACTCGCTCCAGGCGGCGGTCCTGTCGGTCAAGCTCCCGCTCCTCGACGGATGGAACCGCGCGCGCGCCTCGGTCGCCGCGCGGTACGACGAGGCGTTCAAGGGGCTCCCCATGCAACGCCCGTCGGTGGCCGCCGGGCGCTCCCACACCTACCACCAGTACGTCCTGTGCCTGCAGCGCCGCGACGCCCTCAAGACGCACCTCGAATCGCGCGGGGTCCAGTCGCAGATCTACTACACGGACCCCCTGCACCTACAGCCATGCTTCAAGGGGCTCGGGTACAAGAGCGGCGACTGTCCCGTCGCAGAGCGCGTCTGCCGCGAGAACCTAGCGATCCCTGTCTTCCCGGAGATGACCGACGCGGAGGTCCGAGAGGTCGCAGACGCGGTCCGGTCCTTCTTCAAGGCATGAACCTCACCATTATCGGCACCGGGTACGTCGGGCTCGTGACGGGCGCGGTCTTCGCGGAGCGCGGCCACGCGGTCCTGTGCGTCGACAAGGTCGTGGAGAAGATCGACCTGCTGAATCGCGGCGGCATGCCGATCTACGAGCCGGGGATCGAGGAGTCGGTCGCCGCCAGCCGGAAGGCCGGACGCCTGCGGTTCGGGACCGACATCGCCGAGGGGGTCCGCTCCGCCGATGTGATCTTCCTGTGCGTCGATACCCCGCCGCACGAATCGGGAAGCGCCGACCTCTCCTCGATCGAGGCGGCGTCCAACCAGATCGCGCGGCACCTCGACCGGTACAAGGTGATCGTCGAGAAGTCGACCGTGCCGGTGAAGACCGGCGAGCGGGTCCGCCAGACGATCGCGCGCAAGTGTCCCGAGGGGGTCGAGTTCGACGTCGCCTCGAACCCGGAGTTCCTGCGCGAGGGGTCGGCGCTCGCCGACGCGCGCAAACCGGACCGGATCGTCCTGGGGGTCTCCTCGGAGCGCGCGGGCGCGGTCCTCCGCTCGCTCTACGCCTCCTTCGAGGCGCCCCTGATCGTGACCGACATCCCCTCCGCCGAGATCATCAAGCACGCGGCGAACTCCTTCCTGGCGATGAAGATCTCGTTCGCCAACGCGGTGAGCCGGATCTGCGAGCTGGCGGGCGCGGACGTCGCCGAGGTCATGCGCGGGGTCGGGCTCGATCGCCGGATCGGTCCGGCGTTCCTGGACGCCGGTTTCGGGTACGGGGGATCGTGCTTCCCGAAGGACGTCGCGGCGTTCCACCGGATCGCGCAGGAGTTGGGGTACGACTTCCGGCTCCTTCAGGAGGTCCAGAAGATCAATGAGGAGCAGCGCCAGCACGTCCTGCACAAACTCGAGCAGGAGGTCTGGATCCTCAAGGGGAAGCGGATCGCGCTGCTGGGGCTCGCCTTCAAG
>JACQRN010000209.1 GCA_016206515.1 Planctomycetota bacterium
ATCCCCTCCTTCTTGGCGCGCCGGTTCATTGGCTTGTGTGAATCGCGATCTCCATCGGCGGGCAGGCGACGACCTGCCCGGTGTCGGGGTTCTCCGCCGCGACCCGGATCTGCAGCCGGCTCGGGAGCGGCCCCCGATCGGGGTTCTCCAGGTCCGTCCCGTCGAGGACCAGGCGGCGGTCCCCTTTCAGGTACGGGTTGACGCCGGTCCAGCGGCCGGAGGCGTCCTTCGAGTCGTACCCGTCGTGCGCGGTGATCTCGAACAGCCGCCTCGAGGTTCGCTCCCCGTACTCGTGCCCGCGGGGGTCGTTCATGTAGCGGACGCGGAAGGTCCGGAGCCCCTCGCACAGGATCTCGGGCTCGTTGCGCCAGTCGTCCCTTTCCCGGTCCCACAGGTCCCGCATCAGGTCGCCGCAGTCCGCCCGGACGTTCCCGACGTAGTAGCGGACGTGCGTCGTGGTCCGGTACTCGCTGCGCGGGTCGGGGACCGTCGTCGTGCATTGGATCTCGTCGAACGGGGCGTCAGTGCCCGAGATCAGCACGAACCTTTGCCCGTTCCCCTTCTCATCCTGGTTCAACAAGGGAAGGCACCCCGCGACCTCCCGCTTGATCCGGTCGAGCCCGGGGCGGACCGAGAGCAGGACCGAGGCCGCCTCGTTCTCCGCCGAGGGGACGCGCGCGCGGACGAGCCGCTTTCCGAGGAGGTAGGATCCCCCCCCGATGGCGCCGACCATGAGCGCGGCCGCCATCAGGAAGCCGCCGATCGGGGAGCGCGGGATTCGCTGGTCGCGGGCTTGCGCATCCGTCATCGCCCGGTCGCTACCAGTCGCCCTGGGTCCCCGCGGCGAGGAACTGGAAGACATGCAGCTTGTTCCGCTCCCTCTCCGCGTAGTTGCGCGTCATGCCGGGGTTCCAATCCCGGTAGATGTAGACCGTGAACCGGAACAGACCGGGGAAGTAGGCGCGGCGGAAGTCGCTGGCATCGATGCCGCCCGAGTCGTCCAGGTTGTACCGCTCCAGCCGGTCGTTCGGGGCGGCCTCCGCGCCGTCCGCCGGGTGCGGGGAGGTCATCGGGGTGAAGCGGTTGTCGACCTCCACCTTGATGTTGAAGTAGTACCGCTTGAGCGGGTCGACGTAGTCGGACGCCAGCATCCCGGAGGACCCGGCGCCGTGCAGCGCCCCGCGCTCGCCCCCCTCGATCGTCGCCTGGGCCGCCCCGCCGCCGACCCCGGCGACCGTCATGGTCCCCATGCGGAACACCGCGCAGCCGGAGTTCCCCGCATTCGCCGCCCAGTTGGCGGCGGCGGCGTCCATCCCGGCGGCCACATCTGGCGCGGGGCTCACCGTGCTGTCGTAATAGATGATGTTGAGGTTGGGGGGTGGGGTCGCGTCCCGTGGGTTGTTGGTCACCCCGAGGGATGGCGGCTGCACCCCGCCGGGGCACCACCATCCCCGGTTGTCCATCACCTGCTCCTGGGAGACGTTCTCGAGGTCGGTCTGGGGGTTCGCGGGGGGCGCCAGCCAGACGACCGGCTTGGGGTTCGATCCCCCCCCCCAGTTGGGGGGAACGGCGACCGGACCGGGGGAGAGGTAGTCCGGGATCTTCGGCGAGTCGTCGGTGGCAACGGCCGGGTCGGGACCCGCGTCCGCAACGCCGTCGTCGTCCCACGGGACCGGCAGGCGCAGGTACGCCCCGTCGGTCGGGTGCAGGCCGTCGTGGAAGATGCGGATCTGGAACCCGTTGGCGTTGTTCGGCTTCTCCGCGTCCTCGTTCTGCCGGTGCACGGCGTCGGTGATCGCGTCGGCGAGCGACTCGATGAACGTCGCGCAGATCGAGTCGTTCTGGGACTCCTGGCTCGACTTCAACCCCCTCGGGAAGACCGCGATGATCGCGATCACCCCGATGAGGAAGACCGCCATGGCGATCAGGATTTCCATGAGGGTGAACCCCCGCGTGAACCCGTTTCTCTCTCTCATTCGATCCTCCTCTGGATTCCTCAATTATAAAAACTACTCGAAATTGTTCTTCGCCGAGGTCCGGCCGGTGGCCGGGACGATGTTGAAGTACACCCGATCCTCGCCCATCAGGAGCTGGAAGTCGTGGTTCGCGGCGGGATCCCCGCCGGCGAACTCCGGGTCGAAAAGTTCCGTCGAGACGTCGTTCGCCGTGCCCATGGGGTAGGTCGAAAGCATGCAATCCATACGCAACAGCGCGGAGCCGTCCCCAAGGAAGACGATCGTGCCATAGTGGACGTTTCCCGACGCGTCGGTGAAGGAGCTCCCTCTCCCGATCCTGTTCGCGGTCACGCCCCCCTGTACGCCCCCCTGGAACGAGAGTTTCGGGACGAACATCATCTCGGCGACCACCTCGTCGTCGTTGGGGTCGACGCCGCGCGTACCGGGATCGAACGGGTCGCCGTCGTTGTTCTTGTCCTCGTGGCTGTCGACGATCTGGATCTTCCACTGGGAGACGGAGGGGTCGGCGCTCGTCGCGGTGATATCCACGAACTCGACGAGGAACGGTCTCCGTTTGGCGACCGCCTGGGTCTGCGCCTGGAGGATCGCCCTCTGGACCGCGCTCGCGCCGTCCCGCAGCCCCCGCGTCTTCATCATGTTGAGGAAGGTCGGGAGCGAGGCGAGCGAGATCACGATGATGATCGAGATGACGACGAGGAGTTCGATAAGGGTGAAGCCGGTTGTCGTCCCGAGGGGAGCGATGTTTCCGCGGACCGAGGGACCTGTGTGGGGCGCTCGATCGACGAACATGGATCCCTCGTCGCTCGGGCGCAGCTCGCTGGCTCCTCGGGATGACATGTCCATGGTCAATTCCCCTTCGTCTTGACCCAGAGGTCGTCGAGGGAGTCGACATCCCCGTCGCCGTTGGCGTCCCCGGAGCCCGTGATCTGGTCCGGCCCGTACGACTGCAGCGTGTACTGCGGTTCCTGCGGGGGGAGCGGCGGCGCGGGGGATGGCGTGACCACGTAGTAGATCGGGCCGCCCCAGAAGTCCGTGATCCAGGCGACCATGCCGCCGGTCGGGGCGGGGTACGGGGCCGGGGGGGCGGCCGGGCCGCCGCGCGGGAGGTCCCCGACGTCGAGGTACCGCTCGCGGCTGGCGGGGCGCAGGGTCCGGTCGAAGTGCGAGATCTTCCCCGGGGTCCCGCTGACCCCGTCCCCGAGCCAGAGGTACTGGAAGAGCGGGGGGGCGATGTACTCGCGGAAGTCCGTGTAGTAGTCGTTGAGCGCGAGCGAGAGGGACATCATGCGCGCCCGGGTGTTGGCGACCTGCGCCTTTTTCCTCATCCCGACCACCATCGGGACGAGGAGAAACATGAACAGGGAGATGATCGCGATGACGATCAGGAGCTCGATCAAGGTGAACCCCCGGCGGCGTACGGCTGGCATCGGCATGCCAGTATAGCGTGAAGGGAGAGGCGGAATTACAGGGGCAGGAGACAGGAGACAGGAGTCAGGAGACAGGAGGCAGGGGGGGCATGCTTCGCAGGAGTTCCCGGTCGCGCGCGATCTGCGCGGCGAGGACCGTGGAGGAGTCGAAGCGGCGTTCGTCGCGCAGGCGGCGCAGGCAGGAGAACGC
>JACQRN010000210.1 GCA_016206515.1 Planctomycetota bacterium
ACCTCCCGCAGCAGCTCGAGGTGGCGCAGGGCGAGATTCGCCTCGGGGCGCCACGGCAGGCGCAGGTCGAGCCCCCGTCCGCGCCCCTCCCAGTCGTACCCCGCCGTCCGCCGCGCGCGCGCGGCGCGCGCGAGCCAGATCGTGCTGCGCACCTCCGAAAGGGAGTAGACCTCGTCGAACCGTCCCTCCCGGCGCAGCCGCCAGGCGTCGGCAAGGAGGTCGAGCGGACCGGGCCACGGGCGGCCGACGAGGGGGGAGCGCAGGCCGAGGAGCCTCGCGGCGGGGGCTCCCTGCGGACCGCAGAACAGGTCGATCCTCGCGTCCGGCCTCCACCGGCGCAGCGCACGCAGGAACAGGGAGGCGATCAGGACGTCTCCGAGCCCCCCGCTCTGGGACACCATCGCCAGGATCCGGGGCACGCCAGGGGGGGCGTCAGCGCCGCTCATCGCGCAGGACCTCCTCGTAGAAGGCCCACGTCTCGCGGGCGCACCGCTCCCAGGTGTAGGCGGCGGCGTTGCGCGCGCCGTCGGCGACGAGGCGGTCCCGCGCCTCGGGGGACAGCTGCCGTAGGCGGTCGAGACCGTCCCCGATCGAGGCGGTGTCGAGGGGGTCGATGAAGAGCGCCGCGCCTCCGGAGGTTCCCCGGAGGACCGGAACGTCGCTCGTCAGCACAGGCGTGCGGCACGCATGCGCCTCCAGGACCGGGAAGCCGAACCCCTCGTCGATCGAGGGGTACAGGAGCGCCCCGGCATGCGTGACCGCCGCGTGCAGCTCGTCCTCCCCCACACGCGGAAGGAGGGAGGCTCCCGGGGGGAGCGCGGGGCCCGAGCGCCGGAACCGCTCGACCTCCTCCGGGCGGCCGCCGACGAGGACCAGCGGGGGCTTCGGCGGCGCCAGGCGGCCGTACGCCTCCAGGAGGCGCGCGCGGTTCTTGCGCGGGGAGAGGTCCCCTGCCATCAGCCACGCGCCGCGCTCCATCCAGTGGGGGGGCGCCGAGCGCGCGGGACCCGTCCAGTGCACGCCGGGCGCGACGGTCCTCACGAGGCACGGGAGGCCGCGGGCGAGGGAGCGGACCTGCGCGGCGACCGGCTCGGCGTCGCACAGGATCCCGCGGCATCGGGCGAACCGCGCGCGCATCTCGGCCGCGCCGGGGGCGCGGCCGGGGTGGAATCCCGGATCGGCGAGCCATGCCAGGTCATGGACGGTCACCACCTGTGGCGCGCGGGCTTGGACCGGGAGCGGGTGGGGGATATGCACGAGGTCGGCCTCCCCTGTGAATCTCTCCAGTGGAAACGGCAGGGGGCGGTTCCAGATCCAGTCGAGCAGGGAACGCGGGACCCTCCGATGGAGGGTCCCCTCGATCGGGAGGGGAAGGCGCCGGAGGGTCAGTGCAAACGGTCGGAAATCGCCCGGATGCGCGCGGGCCAGGGCGCAGGCGAGCTCGCGGGCGTAGCGCCAGACACCGGTGTGCGGGAACGCGGCCGTCGTGTAGTCGTACGCGACCTTCACGATCCCCCTCCCCGTTCTCCGACGGCTTCCCGCAGAACCGCCTCGGTCCGATCGGCCATCCGCTCGGGGGAGAAGTGTTCCGCCACCTTCGCCCTTGCCCGCTCGCGGAGGCGCGCCAAGCTCTCGGGAGAACGAAGGAGCCGCCGCAGGCGTCCCCCCATGCCGCGCAGGTCGCGCGGAGGGAGGAGGAATCCGTCGACCCCGTCCTCGATCAGCGTCCGGTGCGACCCCTGATCGTACGTCAGCACGACCGCTCCGTACGCCATGGCGAGGACCATCGACAGGTCGTACCCGTTCCGGCGTCGCGTCGGGTTCAGGAACGCATCCGAGGCTGCGTACCATGCCGGCAACCGATCGTACGGCACCTTCCCCGGAAGGGTGACGTGGCGCTCCGTTCCGTCCCGGCGGATGCGCTGTCGCACCAGCGGCGCCATCGGCCCCTCCCCGAGCAGCGCCAGGTGGGCGCGTACGCCGTCCGCCAGGAGCTCGCGGTGCACCTCCAACACGTCCAGGAGCCCCTTTTCGTGGATCCAGCGGGATCCCGCCAGAAGGACCGGTCCGGAGGCGGGGAGCCCGAGCGAACCGCGCAGCGCCGCCGCATCCCCCGGCGGGACGGGGGGGATCCGCGGGCCGTTGAGAACCACGCGGATCCGTTCCGGCGGGAACCCGAGCACCTCGCGCAGGACCGCCTCCTGCTCCGCGCTCGTCGCGATCACCCGGTCGAACGGCATGCCGGGCCACCGCTGGATCCGCATCTGCGCCCGTGCCCAGCGGAGGCGCCGGGCCCATCGCACCCAGCGAAGAAGGGGGGGGTCGAGCGGATCCGGTCCGGCCCATCGCGTCGTGATCCACTCGTCGTACGTCGTCCCGTGGAACGTAGCGACGACCGGGGGGGGCCTGCCCTCCAGGAGGGGGAGCGCCGCCGTCGAGGTGGAGTGGATCACGTCGAACCGCACCGCCGCGCCGTCGGCCGCGGCGCGCAAGGCGTGGCCCCACGCCGCCCCTCCGTCCATGGGCGGCGCCCCCGGGAGATACCGGATCTCCACCCCCTCCCGTTCCTCCTTGGGGGGGCGACCTGGACAGGAGGTGGTCCACACCTCCACGGCGTGGCCGCGCCCCACGAGGCCGGCGTACAGGGCCCAGGCGATGTCCTGCATCCCGCCGTAGCCGTGGGCGGGAAGGCAACGGGAAACCCCGAGGATCCGCATCTTGTCCGCGGCCCGGAGCGACTTCCGGGCTGACGCCCCACGTTACTTGACGGACGTTCTGAAAGCGAACATAATCTGTTCTGGAAACGAACAAATGGGACTCCGGCACTCCACCCAGACCGAGGCGTCGCTCCTGGAGGAACTCCAGCAGGATCCGACGCTGACCCAGCGCGAGCTGGCCTCGCGTGTCGGCATGGCGCTCGGCGTGACGAACGCCTATCTCAAGCGCCTTGCGAAGAAGGGGTTCCTCAAGGTCTCCACGCTCCCGCGCAAACGGCTGAAGTACTTTCTGACGCCGAAGGGGGTCGCGCGCAAGGTCCAGATCACGTACGAGTACCTCTACTATTCGCTCCGTTTTCACCGGCTCGCCCGGGAGGAGAGCCGCAGGCTTCTGGAGCGGATCCGCGCGGGGGGGGGGCGCCGCGTGCGGCTCCTGGGCGCCGGAGACTTGGCCGAGGTGTTCTGCCTCGAGGCCCGCGGGTCCGGCGTGGAGATCGTGTCGGTCCACGACGATGCACGGATCGGCCAGCGTCTCCTCCGGCATGAGATCCACTCCGAGGCGGAGCTGAAGCCCTCCGCCTCGGCGCCGGTCGTCTACCTCAAGCAGGAGTGGATCCACCATACGCCCGCCGCGCTCCCTCCCCATACGCTGACCCTGTTCTCCGCCTAGTGCCGTGGATGTCTGCCTGCTGTCCTCGCAGCCGTGGGGGGAGGTTCACCGCACGAACCGCCACCACGTGGCGGAGACGCTCGCCGGGATCGGGCACCGCGTGCTCTTCGTGGAGCCCGTATACGGCCCCCGGCCCCGGCTGGGACAGGCGGGGGACCGGCTCTGGTTCGCGCGGGCGGGGCGTCTCCTCCCCGCCAACCGCCCCCGCCTGGTGCACCGGATCAATCTACGCCACGCCGAGCGGAACCTCCTGCGCGCCTGCCGTTCCTGGATGGGGTCCCTCGGCTTTTCGCGGCCGGTCTTCTGGACCTACCGGGCGCTCGCACCGGAATTCCTCTCCGGGCTGGACGGGGATCCGCTCCTGTTCGATTACGTCGACCACGACCACGCCATGGGGGTCGAGGGCGGTGCGGTGCCGCCTCTCCCGGATGCGTTGGCCTCGACGTTCGACCGCGCGGTCCTCGTCGTGACGTCGAACGACATCCTGCGCGGGGATCTCGCCCGGTGGCCGAACGTGCGCACGGCGGAGAACGTCGGCGCGATCGAGCCGTTCCTCCCCTCCGGGGGGGACGGCGTCCTGCCGGACACCCCGCCGCGCATCCTGTTCGCTGGTGCGCTCGACCTGCGCAAGATCGACGGGGTGCTCGTCGAAACGCTCGTGCGGCGTTCCGGAGGGAGGTACCGGTGGCTCTTCCTGGGGAGGATCGAGGGGCACCCGGGATACTGGCGCCGCCTGGCGCGCCATTCCGGCGTCGAAATCCGCCCCCCGGTCCCCCTGGCGGATGTCGCGCCGCTCGCCCGGGGCGCCCACCGGTTGGTCTTCCCGTATGCCCGCAACGCCTACACACGCACCTGCTTCCCCCTGAAATTTTTCGAGTACCTCGCAACGGGTCGCCCCGTTGTGGGCGCTCCCCTTCCCGCGCTCGCCCCCTACGAGCGGTTCTACCTCGCCTGCGAAGGGCCGGAGGCGTGGCTGCGCGCCCTCGAGGAGGAACCTGCCGTTCCGGCCCGGGAGCGCATCGCCGAGGCGCGCCGGCACACGTACCGCGCGCGCGTCGGGCGGATCCTCGACCTGCTCGACTGCGAGGGGATCTCGTGAAGATGCGTGAAGCGCTCCATCCCCTGTGGCTGGCGACCTCGTCCCTGGAGCGGGTCCTCGCCCCGGAGGTTTCGCGGCTGGCCGGTTGCGTCCTGGATCTCGGGGCGGCCGAGGCTCCGTACCGGCGTTGGGCTGCGTCGGGGGTCCGCTGGATCTCCCTCGATTATCCGGAGACCTCCGCGCGCCGGCGGACGGCCGCCGCGCCTGATCTCTGGGGCGACGCCGGCGCGGTCCCCTTGCTCGACGGCTCGGTGGACGCGGTCCTCTGCACGGAGGTGCTCGAACATGTCCCGCAGCCGCCGGCGGTGATGGCCGAGGTGGTCCGCGTCCTGCGTCCCGGGGGCCGGCTCGTCCTGACGGCGCCCTTCATCTGGGGACTCCACGAGGCGCCGCGGGACTACCACCGGTTCACCCGGTACGGGCTGGAAGCCCTCGCCTCCTCGGCGGGGCTCGTCGTGGAGCGGATCGTTCCGACGACCTCCGTCTGGGAGACCTACGCGCAGCGCCTTTCCTCCCTGTTCTGGCATCGCTTCGGCGCGGGGCGCCCATGGGGAGGGCTCGTGCGCCCGGTCTGCGCGCTGCTGCAGCTCGGGGGGCGCCTCGCCGCGCGGATCCTGCCCGGCGGGGAGGAGCCGCTGGATTACCTGTTGGTCGCGTCGCGCCCCCTCTGATGAGCGGCGCGCGCGCGCTGGCCGGGGAGCTGCTTTGGAACGAGGCGCGGCTTGTCGCCGGGTATGCCATGGCGCTGGTGGCATCCGTGGTGTGCGCCCGCGCGTTGGGGCCGACCGAGTACGGCAGCTACCTTGCGGTGGCGGGATGGTTCTCCGCGCTCGCCCCGGTCCTTTCAATGGGGTTCGGCGAGAGGATGCTCCAGCGGTTCCCGGGACTCTCGCCGGAGGCGCTCGGCGGGGAGTTCCGGTGGGCGTTCCGGAGGTTCCTGGCGGTCCAGGCCGTCGCGTCGTCGGTCCTGCTCGCGGTCTGGGGGCTTCTCCTCGAGTGGCATCCGCAGCTGCCTCCGCGCGGACGCATGCTCGCCGCTTCCGTGTGGGCCGTCGGGCTCGCCGCGCAGGGGTTCCTGGGGACCGCCCACATCGCGGTGGGGCGCACCCGTTGCGTGTTCGACGTGGCCTGGATCGGGTATCTCCTGCATGCCCTCGTTCTCCTCGCGGTCTTCCTGTGCCCGTCGGGAGCCCTCTACCTCTGGGGATTGGCGCTCGCCGCGTGGGCATGCGCGGCGATCCTGCACGCGCGGTTCCCGCGGGGCGCCGCTCCCTCCGATCGCGGAGGGTTCTGGAACGGCTCGGTGCCGTATCTGTGGGCGCGGCAGGTGGTCGATGCGGGGCTCGGACGGTCGATCCAGATCGTGGCGATGACCCTCCTGTTGACCGACGCGGGAAGGCTGGCGCGCGAGATTACGGTGTTCGGAATCGCCGCGCAGTGGCTGACGTTCGTGAACATCGCGCTCCACGCCGGATTCCAGGATGTCGGGCTCCGGGCCTATGTGGACGCGCGTCGGAGCGGGGGGGAGGCGGGGTTGCGGATCCTCTGGCGATCCTGCCTGCTGTACGCGGTCGGCGTGACCGCGCCATGGATCGGGCTGGCGGCCCTGGCCGGACAGCCGTTCCTGTCGGGGCTGTACGGCAGCGCGTATGCGGGTGCGGCGGACCTCCTTCTCCTCTGGCTCGGTTTCGGCGCGGCGGGGCGGATCCTGGGAGGAGGGGACAATGTGACCCTGCTTCTGGCGACAGGCCGCGCCCGAGCGGCCTTCCTGGCACGCCTGGTTGCCGGTGCGGCGAACGTCGGGCTCTGCCTCCTCTGGATCCCGTCGCTTGGCGCGCAGGGGGCGGTTCTCGCCGCGGGCGTCTCCGGTGTGGGCGGTGCCCTCGCGGAGCGCGCGCTGTTGCTCGGGGTCCTGCGTGGCGCGTACCCCGTGCGCGGGATCGCGGGGATCCTCGCCGCGTGCCTGGGCGGGACTCTGCTCGCGCGGGGCCTGGCGCAGGGGCACGCGGTTGCCGCGGTCGCGGTCTACGCGGCGGCGGCGCCGCTCTTCCTCTGGGCGTGGAAGCCCCTCGATCGCGCCGATCTGGATCTGCTCCGGGGCGCCTCGCCGCGCCTGGCCGGATGGATCGCCCCGTTCGCGCGCGGGATGCGGGGGGAGGGCGCGTGACCGGCCCGGAACGCTTTCTGGATTACGGATACCGCGATCCCCGGGAGGGGCCTGTGAGGTCCGACCGTCCGGAGCACCCGGTGATCGTCTCGTGGGTTCCTCCGCTCGCCCGCGTGCTCGACGTGGGGTGCGGGGAGGGAACCCTCTCCGAGCGCCTGGCCCGCGAGCGCGGCGCATCGGTGTGGGGGATCGACGTCTCCCGTACGGGGGCGGCGCAGGCGGCGCGCAAGGGGGTCCGGGTCGTGTGCGCGGACCTCAACGCGGGGTTCCCGATCGGCCCCGTCCGCTTCGACGTCGTCGTGCTCAACCAGGTCCTGACGCACGTGCGTCGGCCCGGGGAGGTGCTCGCGGGGGCCCTGGAACGCGCCGACCGGGTCGTGGTGGCGTACCCGAATCTCGGGTACTGGCGCTCGCGTCTCGACCTTCTCGCGCGGGGCCGGTTCCCCCGGTCGGTCCTCTACGGGCGTGCCTGGCACGAGAACCGGCAGATCCACCTGCACACGCACCGGGATTTCCTCGACCTGCTGCGCCGGTTTCCTGCGTGGCGCATCGGGCGCAGGGCGTTTCTCGGATCGGACAGCCGGACCCCATCGCTCCTCGCTCGTCGGTTCCCGGGCCTGTTCGCGATGATCTGCATCCTCGAACTGGTCCGGGTTCAGGACGCGCCCGCCAGGTCGTGGTAGAGGTCCTCAAGGGCCGCCGCGACCTTCCGGACGTCGAATTCCGCCTCGATGTGCGCGCGCCCGGCACCCCCCATCCCCCGGCGGAGGGCGGGATCGCGCGCGAGGGCCCCGATCGATTGCGCGAGCCCGTCGACGTCACGCTCCGGGAGGAGGAATCCGGTGACGCCGTCCCGTACGACCTGCGGGATGTCCGCGTGGCGCGACGAGACCACCGGAAGTCCGGAGGCGGACGCCATCATCAGCACCGTCGGGGCTCCCCCCTCCCCGTCGCCGTCGCGTGCCGTCACGCTCGGGTGCAGGAAGAGGTCCGCATCCGCCAGGGCGTCCCAGAGGAGCCCGTACGGGACGAACCGCTCGACCGATACCCGTTCCCCGACGCCCAGGTCTCCCGCCGTCCGCCGGGCCTCCTCGATCGCCGCCTCGTCCCCTCCCGCGATGACGCGGAGCCGGAGGCGGGGATCCCCTCCGGCCGCCTTCGCGAAGGCGCGCAGGGCGTAGGGAAACCCCTTCTTCTCCGTCAGGCGCGCGCAGAACAGAACGACCACCTCCTCGCGCGCGGCTCGCCGCGGGAGGAGGGGGATTTCGACGCCGAGTCGCTGGATCCGGATCCGCTCCGGCGGGGCCCCAGCCGTCTCCATCCGCTCCGCCATGGCGGGCCCCTCCGCGAGAAAGAGGTCGCCGCGCGAGAACAGCCTGCGGTAGCGCCTGCGCCAGGCGGGGTCGCGCGGGAGCACCGTGATGTCCCGTCCGTAGAAGGAGGAGACGAGGGGGATCCTTTTCCGGGCGCCGAGGGCCCTCACCGCGCAATCCCCGAAGTGGGCGTGGAGGAGGCGCGCCCGGCAGCGGGAGAGCGCCTGTTCGAGCTCCCGGTCGATCCCCGCGCATCGCCAGACCTGCCGCGCCGCCCAGCGCGGCGTGAGGCGGCAGACGGAGAGCTGCAGGACACGCCGCGCAGGGAAGCGGTCCCCGTTCTCGATGTTCCACGCGAGGATCTCCGGGACGAACCGGCGCAGTCCCGACAGCAGGACGTGGAGGAACGCCTCGCTGGCCGGGAGGTACGAATGGAACAGCTGTGCCGCTACGTCACCCACGGGAGTGCGGTTCGCCGAGGGACGCCAGAACGCGCCGGCGTCCGAGGAGTGCGGCGTGGATCCAGAACGGCGTGTGCATCGACAAGGCCCCGGTCAGCGTCCCGTCGGCGAGTGGAATCGTGATCCCGTGGCGGTCGATCGCGATGCGCCCCGGCACGCCCTCGTCGGTGCGCACGATGCGTCGGATCCGGAGCCCGTTCGGGAGCCGGAAGTACCCGAGGCGGAGCATCACCTCCCGCATCTGGGCGATCGTCCGGTCCGGTGTCGCCGTGATTTCGGCGAGGAACTTCCGTGCGGGATAACGGCTCGGGTGCGGGGGCACCGGGAAGATGTTCCGGCGCCCCTCGGCCAGGCACGCGAACGCCTCGCCGAGGCGCGCGGCCCCCTCGTCGAGCACCCGGCCCGTGAGCGTATCCAGGGGCTCTCCGGGGAGGACCGGCACGGTTCCCTGCCAGACCGGCTCCCCCGTGTCGATCCCTTCATCCACGATGTGGAAGGTGTGCCCGATCGCTCGCTCGCCGCGGTACCACTGCCAGAACAGCACGTACTTGCCTCGGTAGGCGGGCAGCGGACCGTAGTGGTAGTTGAGGATGGCGCCTCGGGCCAGCCGTCGGCCGCGCGCGTCGAGGATCTGGCTACATCCGGCCAGGAGCACGTGATCGACCTGCGGCATCTCGTACATCGGCGGCGGCAACCCCGTGTTGATCGACTGATCGCGCGGGACGAGATAGGGGATGCCGAGGCCGCGGCACAGGCGTCGGCAGTCGACGCGATGCGGATCGGCGGGAACGACCAGGCGGCGGAGGCGCTCCAGGACGTTCATCGCGAGGCCGTACGCCTTGCGGTCGTCGGTGGGGAACGGGGCGGCGCAGTCGGATTCCGCGAACCAGCGCACGGAGAGGCCCGGTTCGTCGAGCGCGCGCCGGAGGAACCTGTAGGTCAGGGGGTTTCTCCGCTCGCCCACGATTCCGATGGGGAGGCGCATGTCCCGTAGTCTATTCCGGGTGTCGGCGCGGCGGGTTGTGGTACAGCAGCCACTTCGACGTCTCGTGGAGGCCGCGGAGGAAATCGGACATCCTCCGCACTCGTCCGGGATCCCCCGATGCGACGTCCTCCGTGGGGTTCCCCGACAGGGGGCGGAACAGCCGCAGCGTCGCGTCGGGGTCGCGGCGCAGGAAGAATTCCTCGTCGATCATGCCGCTGTACTCCGAGTCGTCCACGTACGCGAACTTCTCCTCCGCTGTCCGCTCCGCCAGGAGATCCCGGCCGAGCGTCGTGTTGAGGTACGGCGTGCCGGTGAACCCCATCGCGGTCGGCAGGACGTCGACGAGCATCCCGGCCGTGGGGACGCGCCGCCCCTCGCGCTCCAGCCCCGGCGCGTAGACGACGAACGGGACGTGGTGGTACGTCAGGCGGAGCGTCTCCCACGGGAGCGCCTCGGACGCCTTCGTGCCGTGGTCGCCGTACATCAGGAAGACGGTGTTGGCGAAGTACGCCTCGCCCCTCGCCAGGTCGAAGAACCGCCCGAGCGAGTAGTCGAGGAAGCGGATCCCGTCGTACTCGACCTGGCGGTCGTCGAACCCGTGCCGCCACAGGAGGTCCCCGTCGCACGGCACGGTCTCGAAGTCGCCGTGGTACGCCGGGATCGTGAACGGAGGGTGGTTCCCCGCGGTCTGGATGAAGGCGACGAACGGGCGCGTCTGTGCGCGCAGGACATCGCTCGCCTCCTCGAAAAGCCGCAGGTCGGAGATCCCCCAGACGTCGTCGGCGGGCCCCTCGTGGTCCCCCTCCTCGTAGATGCGGATCCCCTCCACGTTCTGCAGGATCCCGCGGATGTTCCCCCACGAGGCGCTTCCGCCGATGAAGTACATCTTGTCGTGCCCCCGCAGGGCGTTCAGGACGCAGTGCTGGCTCGAGACCAGGGGGTCGCTCGACGCGGAGTGCGGGATATGGATGTCCGGGATGCCGGTGAGGATCGAGAAGACGCACCGGGCGGTCGGAGGGCGCGTCACGAAAAAGTGCGTGAACAGGGTCGACTCGCGCGCGATCCGGTCGAAGTTCGGGGTCGGGTCGAGGGGGTTCCCCAGGGTTCCCGTCTTGAAGGCGGCCCAGGATTCGAGGTGGATCAGGACCACGTTCATCGGCCGCTCGCGCGGCGCGGGGCGCACGACCCGCGCGTAGTCGAGCCGCGCGGGGTCGGGCGTGTCGACGCGCAGGATCCGGGCGAGTTCGCCGTAATACTCCCGGACCTGGTTCTCGTTGATGTCCGGGGCGCGGAATTCGTGGGTATCGACGATGTAGAGGAGCGGGTGCAGCCCGAGCGCCGTGGCGAACGGTTCCGCATGGAAGGCGTCGCACCACCGCAGCGGGTACCGGGACGCCTTCCCGTACAGGCCGGCCGCGTACAGGAGGACGGCCGCCGCGACGGCGATCGTGCGTCCCGCGCGGGGCGATCTTCCGCGGGGGGAAGGTTCCTCCGGCATCTGGAGGGTCCGGAACGCGGTCCGGCGCAGCGCCCATGCGAACGCGGCGGCCGCGGCGAGGAGTCCGGGGGTTCCCCAGGCGACCGGGTAATGTTCCCAGACCAGTTGCAGGGCGATTTTCGGGGACTCGACGTGCTCCAGCGCCGTCGCGTCGAGGCGTCTGTGGCGCCAGGCGTAGTGGCCGAGGTCGACCGCCCCCACGAACATCGTGAGCGCGCCGGCTGCGGTCAGGTAGGCGAGCCATGCCCTCCCGGCCTTCCGCCCGGCGGGGTCGAACGGTCGCACCCACGCCAGCAGGGCGACCGGCAGGCAGAGCAGGAGCGAGGCGCGCAGGTCGAACTTCAGGCCCAGGTACGCCGCGCGCGCCAGGGCGACCGGCGTTGGGCGATCCCCGGCGGGGGGGACGAAGCGGGCGTAGAAGACCCCTCGCAGGGCGACCTGCAGGGCGAAGATCGCTAGCACGGAACACACCAGGAAGCGCAGGCGGGGAGGGAGGGTGCGCCAGAGCCTCAAGGGAGAGCTCCCGAATCCATCATCCCAAACCCCAAGCCCCCCTGTCGCCCCGAGGAGCCGACGAGTCGCGCCCGAGCGACGAGGGACCTGTGTTCGTCGATCGAGCGTCCAACACAGATCCCTCGGTCCGCGGAAACATCGCGGCCCTCGGGACGACAAGGGGCTCCGGGACCGGCTCTCAGCACCTCGCCGTGCCTGCCCCGGGGGCCGCCGCCTCCGGGTTCGCCGGGTCGAGGAGGATCGCCAGGAACGTCGCGCACCCGTACAGCTCCATCAGCTCGTTCGTTTCGTCCGTGATGTCGTGATGCGCGCGCACGACCAGCGCGACCGCAATGTAGAGGAGGATCGGGCTTGCGCGCGGCAGGGGGACGCCGAGCCGGTCGACGAAGGCACGCAGGGAGGTTCCCCTCCGCGCGAGAGGGGTCAGGACCAGGAGGTACAGGACGATCGCGATCGTCAGCCACTTCCCGAAGATCACCCGGTTGATGTTGACCTGTCCCCACATCAGGTTGTGGACGTTCGTCTCCTGCTGCCGGTTGTGCTCGAGGAACCACGGCGGGGAGTCCCAGCCGACGACGCGCTGGCCGTACGAGATCTCCTCCGCCGCGCCGAACAGGCATACGAGCGTCGCGGCGATCCAGATGCGCCGCGCCCCCCCTGGGCCGAACACGACCGCGCGCCGGGCGGCCAGGACCGTCATCCCGAGCAGGATCCCGAACGTCGCCCACTCGACGAACGAGTCCTCCTCGATCCAGTACTCGAACGTCCCCAGGTCGCGGTGGAGCAGGAACAGTCCGTCGGCGACGAGGGCCAGGGCGGAGGCAAGGAGCGCCGCGACGGACGCTGTGGGACGGGGCCGGTCCGGGGAGGGTGAGCGCAAGGCGCACTAGCGTACCGGAGATCGGGAAGGCGTCAGAACCGCCGACCCCACCCGATCTCCGCCGTGAGCCCCGCCGCGGAGGGGATCTCCTTCGCATCCGTGCCGTTCCCGGCGGCCGCCTTCTCGATGTCGGTCTTGTCGGCGGCGATGTCCGCGGCCAGGGCCAGGTTGACCCCCAGGAGGTTCATCCCCAGGCCTGTCGAGAAGACGATGTCATCGTGTTCGGCTTCCAGGTCCTGCCTGGCGCCCCCCCGGAGCGCCAGGGCAAGGAGGCGGTTCTGGAACGGCGCGAATTCGACCCCGACGGCTCCCTGGCGGCTCCGGAATCCGGGCAGGGCGTCGGAGGTGTTCGTCAGGACGTCCCCCTCCGCCGCGAGGACCAGCCTCTCCCCGAACGGGGCGAGCGCGATCCCGGCGCGGACCTGCGGGGCGAGTTCGTAGTGTCCGTCGCCGCCGAGGAAGGGGAACTCGGGAGAGGCGAGGTTGCGGCCGGACACCCCGACCCAGAGCGCGGGCAGGATTTTCAACTGCACGCCCGCGTCGAAGTCGAACTCGGTGGAGGTCCGGGTGTTCTCGCGCAGCGTATCCCGGTCGTCGATCTCCTCGCTCAAGGACTCCCCGTCCTGGATCGTCCGGTAGGAGATCGTGCGGGCGAACGTCGTCCCCTCGAGGCTCTTGAGCGTCAGGCCGAGGCGCAGGCGGCTCCCGAGCGGGATCGCGCCGGTCACCCCGGCCTCCTTCAGTGCGATCCCCTGCAGCGTGACGCTCGACGCGTTGCTGCCGAACGTGTTGCCGGAGCTCCCGCCGCTGTTCGCCTCGGTCGCCTCGATGAGGTCCGAGAGCATATTGCGCACCGCCTCGTCGGACAGGTCGAGCCCCGCCTGCTCCGCCTGGAAGGCGAGCTCGTTCGCCTGCGCGGCGGTGACCGCCCCGATCCCGTCGAGGCGCGCGGCGAGCGCCGTCCCGCCGGGGGTCGTCGGGGCGTTCCCCGTGCCGATCGTGCCGAGCAGTTCCGCGACGCCGCCGTCCGTGAGTGCCCCCGCCCCCGAGAGGGAGAAGTCGAGGTCGAACCCGGCGCCGCC
>JACQRN010000213.1 GCA_016206515.1 Planctomycetota bacterium
GTACAGGCACGGCGCGATGAACAGCGTGATCAGGGAGATGAACATCCCCCCCACCGACGGGATCGCCATCGGGACCATGACGTCCGAGCCGCGGCCGTGGGTCGTGAAGACCGGGATCAGGCCGAAGACGGTGGTCGCGGTCGTCATCAGGCAGGGGCGGATCCGCTTGAGCCCCGCCTCGACGACCCAGTCGCGCACCTCCGCAACGGTGCGCGGCGTCTTCCCGCGGAACCGCTGTTCGAGATACGTCAGGATCACCACCGCGTCGTCGTCGGCGACCCCCAACAGCGCGATCATCCCGACCCAGACGGCGACGGAGAGGTTCACCCCCCACATCCAGAGCATCAGGAACCCGCCGGAGAGCGAGACGACCGTCCCGAAGAAGACCACCAGGGCGATCCACCACGTCCCGAACCCCAGGTAGAGCGAAAGAAACATCAGGGCGAGCACCACCGGGATCAGGATCTTCAGGCGCGCCACGGCGCGCACCTGCGCCTCGTACCGGCCGGCGGCGACCCAGTAATACCCGTCCGGGAGCCGGATCGTCCCGGCGTCGATCCGGGCCTTCAGGAGCCGCTTGGCATCCTCGACCACGGAGACCTCGTCGCGGTCGCGGGTGTTGAACGTGACATACCCGACCTTCAGGGTGTTCTCGCTCTTGATCTCCTGCGGCCCCAGGGTGAAGCGGACATGGGCGACCGAGGAGAGAGGCACCTGGGCACCGTTCATCGCGGGGACGAGGATCCCGTCGAGCGCCTCCAGGGAATCGCGCAACTCGCGCGGGTAGCGGACCCGCACCGGGTACCGAGCGGCCCCTTCCACGGTCGTCGTGAGCCGCTCGCCGCCGATCGCGGTCTCGATCACCTCCTGCACATCCATGATCGAGACGCCGTACCGCGCGGCCGCCTCGCGGTCGATCTCGTATTCGACGTACGGCTTCCCCGCGATCCGGTCGGCGATCACGTCGACCGCCCCCGGAACCTCGCGCAGGGCCGCCTCCATCTCGACGCAGATCCGCTCGATTTCGTGCAGATCCGGCCCGAAGACCTTGATCCCCATCATCGCCCGGAACCCGGTGGAGAGCATCACCAGGCGCGTCTCGATCGGCTGGAGCCACGACGGGAGAACCCCCGGCAGGGCGGTCGCCTCGGCGAGTTCGTCGCGGATCTCGTCCTTGGTGATCCTTCTGCGCTCCGGCCAGAGCCGCGCGAGAGGGGACTTGAGCGCCCCCGGCCAGTCCGAGAACCAGCGGCGCACGGGAACCTCGCGCCATTCCGACTCGGGCCGCAGGGTCACGATCGTCTCGACCATCCCGATCGGCGCGGGGTCGAGCGCGGACTCGGCCCGGCCGATCTTCCCGACCACGTCGAGCACCTCCGGAACCCTCCGGATCGCGGCGTTCTGCTTCCCGATCATCTCGAGCGCCTGCGTAAGAGACCCGGCGGGGAGGAGCGACGGCATATAAAGGAAGGACCCCTCGTCCAAGGGCGGCATGAACTCCCGCCCCAGGCCGGGGAAGGCGTGGCGCGCGGCGACCCAGGGACGGCTCATCCCCGGATCCCACCCGGCGGCCTTCCCGACGGCACGCAGGGGCGCGAAAACCGTGTCGAACCCGAGCCAGATGGAGGCCCCCAGAACGAGAAGGGAGACCGGGATCGCCATGAACGTCTTCTTGTGCGCCAGGATCCACCGGAGGGTCGGCTCGTACGTCCAGGCAATGAACCGGGAGACGGGGTTCCGCTCCAAGGGCCGCAGGGTTTCCGAGGTCATCCGGAGAACCGCCAGGAAGATCACGATCCCCGTCGCCGCCGCGGTGGGCCATCCGGCGAGCCCTCCGGCGAGCCCCCCGGCAGGCCCCGCGGAGGACCACGCCGCCAGGGAATGGAACCCCCATGCCGCGAGCGCCCCGCAGGCGAGCGCGACACTCCAACGAGCACGGCGCCTCCAGGAGATCTCCCGGAGCGTCAGGAGAGCCAGGGAGGGGACGACGGTGATCGCCAGAACGACGCACGCGGAGATCGCGAACGTCTTCGTGTAGGCGAGCGGCTTGAACAGCTTCCCCTCCTCCGCCTCCAGGAAGAAGACCGGGATGAACGAGAGGATCGTGTTCGTCACCGCGGTGAGGATCGCGGGCCCCACCTCGTGCGCGGCCTCCTCGACGACGCGCAGGCGCTCCTCCTTCGTGAGCCGATCCCCTCCGCGGGAGGCGAGGGCCCGGTAAATGTTCTCCGTCATGATGATCCCCATGTCGGCGACGTCGCCGATGGCGATCGCCAGCCCCGCCAGCGACATGATGTTCGCGTCGACGCCGAGGTAGTACATGGCGAGAAACGCGAGCGCCATCGAGAGCGGGAGCGTCGCAAGGATGGACAGGGACGCCCGTAGGTGCAGGAGGAACACCAGGACCACGAGCCCCGCCGCGAGGAGTTCCTCGGTGAGCGCTTCCTTCAAGGTCCCGATCGTCTCCTCGATGATGACGCTCCGGTCGTAGTACGGGACGAGGCGAACCTTCGAGCGGCGGCCGTCTGGCAGGAGCTTCTCGGGGAGTCCCGGTGCGAGATGCTCGGCGCGCGCGCTCACGGCGCGGATCACCTCGCGCGGGTTCGCGCCGAACCGCATCAGGACGATCCCCCCGACCGCCTCGGCCCCCTCCTTGTCCAGGGCGCCGCGGCGAAACTCCGGCCCGAGCGTGACGCGCGCGACGTTCCGGATGCACAGGGGGGTCCCGCGCTCGGAGCGCAGGACGATGCTCTCGATGTCCGCGACGGACTTCACGAACCCGACCCCGCGCACGAAGAACTCCACGCCGTTTCGCTCGATCACCTTGGCGCCCACGTCGAGGTTCGAGCGGCGGACCGCCTCGAACACGTCGCGCAGGGTCACGCGGTGCGCGCGCATCGCCTCGGGGTCGACATCGATCTGGTACTCGCGGACGTGCCCGCCGATCGAGGCGACCTCGCTGACCCCCTCGACGGCGTTCAGCTGGTACCGGACGAACCAGTCCTGCGCGGTGCGGAGCTCCTCCAGCGAGAACCCCTCCCCCTCCAGCGTGTACCAGAACACCTGCCCGAGCGCGGTCGCGTCCGGCCCGAGGACCGGGACGACCCCCTCCGGAAGCCGCCCCTGCGCCGAGGAGAGGCGTTCGAGCACCCGCGAGCGCGCCCAGTAGTAGTCCGCCTCGTCGCGGAAGATCACGAACACCATCGAGAACCCCAGGGAGGACATCGAACGGATCGTCTTGACCTGGGGGGTCCCCTCGAGCGCAGCGGTCAGCGGGTATGTCACCTGCTCCTCGACGTCCTGCGGGGAGCGCCCCGGCCAGTCGGCGAAGACGATCACCTGCTTCTCCCCGATGTCGGGGATCGCGTCGACCGGTGTGTGCGCCATCGCCCAGGCGCCCCACGCGAGCACCGCGATCGACAGGAACCCGACAAGAACGGGGTTCCGGAGGCACCACGAGATGATGGCGCGCGCGATCATCGGGGCTCACTCCCCATCTTTCTCCCCCGGAACCAGCAGACTCGGCCCCCCCTCCAGCTGCGCCTGGGAATCGAGGAGGAAGTTCCCGTGCACGACCACCCGGTCCCCCTCGGAGAGCCCCGCGACGACGGGGTAGAAGTCGCCGGCGCGCGGGCCTAGGACGAGCGCCACCGCCTGGTACCGGCCCGGTTCGAGTTCCTTGTAGGCGATGCTCCGCGTGCCGGTGGTCAGGACCGCCGTAGCCGGGACCGCGACGACCTCGGCATCCGGGGTGATCCTCTCCTCGACGAGCGCCATCCCGCAGACGGCGCAGCGGCCGAGCGTTTCGACCGGAGGTTGACAGTTCATCGGACAGACGTGGACGGTCCGCGCGGGCCCCTCGCCGGCGCGGCGGCCGTCCGGCCCCAGGCGCGCACGCAGATGCACGGTGGCGTACATCCCCGGTTTGAGGACGCCGCGCCCGTTCGGGACCGCCAGGCGCACGCGCACCGCGCGCGTCTCGTCGGAGACCTCCGGTTCGACCCTCTCGACCGTCCCCTCGAACGCCTCACCCGGCGCGCCGGCGGCCTCGATCGAACCGCGCATCCCCTCGAAAACCCACGGCAGGTCCGGCTCGAACAGATCCGCGACGACCCAGACCGTCGAGAGGTCCGCCAGGACGAACAGGTCCTGGCCCGCCTCGACGTACATCCCCTCGCGGACGGACTTCTCCATCACGGTCCCCGCCGCCGGGGAAAGGAACGGCAGGACGGTTTCCGGCGCGGCCAGGACCCGCAGGCGTTCGACCTGCTCCCCGGTGACGCCCCAGAGGAGGAGCTTCGTCCGCGCCGCGTCGAACGCGGAGCGCGACGCCTCGCCGTCGGGGCTCCCCGCGGGGAGGGAGCGCAGGTGGCGGTCGGCGATCTGCAG
The DNA here is from genome assembly GCA_016206515.1 of Planctomycetota bacterium. Classification (GTDB taxonomy): domain Bacteria; phylum Planctomycetota; class SBBH01; order SBBH01; family JACQRN01; genus JACQRN01. The sequence goes on from JACQRN010000213.1 coordinate 4,390, forward strand.
TTCCGCCTGCGCGAGAACCAGTTCCGGTGAGTAGAGGTCGGCGAGGGGCGCGCCGCGCGCGACCGCCTCCCCGACGGCGGCGACATGGACCCTCTCGACCCGGGCCGGTATGCGCGCGGCGACATGGACGTACGCCCCCTCGACGACCTCGACGCGCCCGACCGCGCGGACCTCGCGTTCGAGCGCGCGCCGGCCGATCGGGGCGACTTCGATCCCGGCCCCCGCGCGATCCCCCTCGGACAGCCTCACCGTGCCGTCTTGCGGCCCGACCTGAACCGGTTCCAGATCCATCCCGCACAGGGGACAGGAGCCCGGCGCGTCCGCGCGGATCTGCGGGTGCATCGAACAGGTCCAGACCGTCGCCTCGGACGGAGTTGGACCCTGCGCCTCGCCGCCGGCCGGCACCGGGGCCTCTCCTCCGCTCATCCAATCCATCCACAGGAAAACGGACACCGCGAGCGCGGCCACCCCCAAGACCCTCTTCACCGTCCGCGCGTTCATTCGTCCTCCTCCGGCGCGGGCCCCGCCCAGAGGGAGCGGTCCGTCGCCACGACTTCCTCCAACTCCGCCATCGCCGAGGCGCGGGCCGCCATGGCGCGCGCCTCCCCGAGACGCAGCGCCAGGAGCGCGCGGCGCGCCTCGATCACATCCCGGTAATCCGACATCGCCCCCGCCGCGGCGTACGAGGCGGCGCGCAGATCCGCGATCCGCCCCACCTCCGGGACGAGGACACCGCGGAACAGGCGCGCCTGGCGGTCGGCGTCGCGCACCATCACCAGGGCGGATACGGTGCGCGCGCGCATGTCGTCATAGGTGGCCAGCCGGTCCGCCTCCGCCGCGTCAAGGGCGGCGGACGCCTCCCGCACCGCCGCGCGGATCGCCCCGGCGCGCAAGGGAAGCGTCAGAAGCCCCGTCACGCGCGCCTCGATGTCCCCCATGACCTCGACCCCGGCCATCAGGTCCGGGACCCACGCGCGGCGCGCGTACGCCAGGGCGTCCCGTTGCGAGCGCGCCTGCGCGGCCATGTCGAGGAGCTCGTGGTTGCGCTCGGCGGCGAGGCGGAAGATCTCGGCGTCCCCCGCGAGGATCTCGTCGAGAGGCTCCTCGGACGGGAACGGAAGCGGGAGCGACGCGTCCCGCCCGAGGAGGGCGTTCAGGTCCGCGCGCGCCGCCTCCGCGCGCGCCTCGATCATCCGCAACTCGTTGCGCGCCTCCTCCTCCCTCAGGCGCGCGCCGGAGAGTTCCGCCTGCGTCCCCATCCCCGTCGAGAGGCGGGTCGCGACGAGGGTGACGGACTCCTCCGCGAGCCGCAGGTCCTCCCGCGCCAGGTCGATCGCCTCCCCGAGATAGGCGTACCGCGCGGCGCCCGAAAGGATCCGCATCTGGATCCGGAACTTCATCCCCTCGAACTGGTGCCGGGCGCTGGAAAGCCGCGCCATCGCCTGGCGGGAGCGCACCGCGCGCCGGCCCGCGAGCGGGATCCCCTGGGAGACCTCCAGCGTGGTCCGGTCCCAGGCGCGCATCTCCCCGGAGGAGGTCAAGTACCCGAAGGAGAGCCGGGGCGCCTCCCACGCGGAGGCGAGCGAGACGCGCGCAAGCGCCTCGTGCCAGCGGTGGTACCCCGCCTCCAGGGCGGCGTTCGCCCGGAAGGCGTATTGCAGGAGATCGTCAGGGGTGGGGGAATCCGGGATCGCGGGGAGCTCCCGCTCGCCGCGGGGGAGCGCGTACGCCTCCCCCGCGGCGGCGGCGGAGCGCGCGTCCTCGCGGTACCCCGCCGGCTCCCGGCAGCCGACGAGAATCCAGCACACAGCCGCAACGACCCACCATCCGTGTCGTCCCGAGGAGCCCTCGATTCGCGGCCGGGCGACGAGGGACCTGTGTTGATCTTGATGGGGCGATACACATAGATCCCTCGGGCCGCGAAACATCCGCGGCCCTCGGGACGACACCCCATACCCGCATCGTTCTGTGCCTCTCACAGCCATGCCATCCCTTCCAGCGGCAGACCGCCGCTAGCGGCACCCCCCTCAGCCGCCGCCCGCGGGAGGGAGCGGGGCTTGCTGTGCCGGGTCCGCCGGCACGAGATCCATGCCGCACTTCGGGCAGGAACCCGCCCGCGGCGAGGTGACATCCGGATGCATCGGGCACGTGAACCCCGCCACTGGCGCGCGCGGAGCACGCTGCGCCTCCCCGCCGACCGCCGTCTCCCCCACCGACGCGACGAGAAACCCCTTCATGCCGTTCATCTCCCGTACGCACCCGTGGACGCTCACCGTGCTCCCGACGTTCGTGGACAGGAGCCAGTTCGGGTCCGAGTGCCCCGCCCCGAGGGCGAGGTAGAGCGTCCCGTCCGACAGAAGCCCCAGGGGCAGGCCGCGGCTCGCGCCGTCCTGCGCGCAGGGGGTCCGTCCCGCGCCGCGAGCCGTCTCGGGATGCGTGAAGAGGCAGGCCAGATCCACGACCTCCGCCTCGAGCGTCCTGCACGTCCCCGCCGCGCACCCCGGGCACGACGCCCCGCCCGTTCCGGCCGCGCCGGTGCCGGCCGCGCCCGTGCCGCAGCCGCCGCAACCGGGCCCCTCCTCGGCCGGCGCCTGAAGCCCCACCGCCGCCAAGCCGCACACCCCCAGCGCCAGGAGCGCCAGGACCCACCCTCTCGTCCGTACCATCGCACACCTCCTTCTTCATCCACCTCTTCACCGCGCCCGCGCGCAGTTCGGTAACAAGGATCGCCGCGAGCCCAGGCCGACGACGCGGAACCGCCGGCGGGCGGGATGCACCCCCGGGACACACCCCACGGGGTGCGCGCCAGGTCGCGGATGTCATGGCGGGACTAGACGAGAAAGGAAACGCGCTGGGTGTAAAGCGGCCCCGCCGTCGCGGGCGGGCCGTGCAGGGAGGATTCGCCGCCGAGAGGCCTCATCGCGCTCGCCGTGACAGGAGCCTCCGACCTTGCGTGGAGTGCAACCCGAAGCGTCCCGGATGGGGGGGCGACATCGAATGCCGCAACCTCCGTCACCTCCGAGGAAATCCTCTCACAGGAGCAGCGATCGCCGTCCTCCGTAGGTGCGTCCGGCGCCGGGAACCCCGGCGCCTGGCCAGGAGGGCATCACCCGCCGCCAGTGGGCAGGAGGAGCCCCCCCCCGCAGGGGGCGCCGCCGACGAGCGACTGGACCAGACAGCAGCAGAACCCCGCCCCCGGGCCGAGGGGGAGCGCAAGGATCAGGAGCAGACAGACTGTCCGCATGAGCCGTTCCACTATACCCGACAACGATCGGCGCGCACGGAACCCTGCGGGGAAAGCGGCCCCCCGGCGTTCAATGCCCCGCCTCGAACGCATCGAACACCGGAGGGAAGGTCAGGACGAACCCGACGACGACCAGGGCCAGCGCGACCCCCCAGACGGGGCCGAACCGCACCGCGCGGCCGCGCCACAGGAGGTGGAGGATCCCCCACGAGACGAGCCACGCCAGGACGGCGACCCCCGTCTTCCCCGCCAGGGGGCCGACCGGATCCCACCAGTTGAGGGCGTCCTTCACGGCGGGACTGACGACCGCCCCGACGACCGTCGCCCCCAGGACGGCCGAACCGATCCCCGCCGCGAGAACCGCGGCTGCTGCCGCTCCATCGGACCGCCCGACCACCGCGTCCGCCGGTGGCGCTGCCGTTCCCGATTCCGTCTGGTTCATCGTCTCCTCCTTGAGCGTAAAGGGAATGGCGCCTAGATCGGCGCGACCTTGTTGATGAACGCGCCGAACACGCCCGGCACGACCGCCGCCGCGAACGCCAGGACGAACAGGACCAGCGCCGCGCGTCGCAGGTCGGCGCGGTGCGCCAGATCCTCGCGGTACCTCCAGACGAGCGCGGCGACCGCGGTGGAGAGGATCGGCGCGAGCCACGCGACGTGCTCCTTCCACTCCATGCCGAAGGTGTGCCAAGCCGCCTTCGAGGGGTCTGCCAGCAACCGGGAACGGGGGCTCTCCGGCGCCTTCGCCCGGTACCACGGATAGACGATGTAGGTGCCGCTGATCACCGTCATCCAACAGATCGCCGCCATCGTCCAGAGCCCCAGGTGCAGCCGCCGCATCCGCTCCCGGAGCCCCGGGCCGGTCACGTACCGGTCCCGGAGGGACCACAGCCCGGCCAGCCCCCCCCCGAACGCCAGGAGGTACAC
>JACQRN010000020.1 GCA_016206515.1 Planctomycetota bacterium
ACTTCCCCGCCGCGACGAGATCCTCCAGGCGCGCCTTGGCGGTCGCCACGACGCGGACATCCACGGACAGGGTCGTCTCCCCCCCCACGCGCTCGAACCGCCCGTCCTGGAGGACCCGCAGGAGCTTGACCTGCAGGTCCATCGGCACGTCGTCGATGTCGTCCAGCAGAAGCGTGCCGCCGTCGGCGAGCTCGAACCGGCCGCGCCTCTGCCGCACGGCGCCGGTGAACGCGCCCGCCTCGTGCCCGAACAGTTCGCTCTCGATGACCTCCCGCGAAAGGGTGGAGCAGCTGGTCTTGATGTAGGGAGCCTCGCGCCGCGACCCGGTCCTCTGGATCGCGTCCGCCACCATCTCCTTGCCCGTTCCGGTCTCCCCCACGACAAGGACCGGATGCACCGCATCGGAGGCGCCCCGGATCCGCTCGAACACCTTCCGCATCGCGGGGGAGTTCCCGACGATCCCGTGGAACCGGTCCCGGTCCTCCAGCTCCCGGCGCAGGCGGACCACCTCCTGCGACACCTTCCGGTGCGAGAGCATCCGCCGCAGGCGCACCTCCATCTCCTCCCACTGGTACGGCTTCGTGACGTAGTCGAAGGCGCCGGACTTCATCGCCTCCACCGCGCTCTCCACGCTCCCGTACGCCGTCATCACCAGCACCTCGGTCTCGGGCCGGATCTTCCTGATCTCCTTCAGGAAGGAGACGCCGTCGAGAAGCGGCATCCGCAGGTCCGTGACGACGACGTCCCACTCCTCGCGCCGCAGGCGCTCCAGAGCGGGGAACGGGGAGTCGAACGCGGCGACCTCGAACCCCGCGTCCTCCATCTGCGCGCAGAGGGAGATGCGGTTGATCTTCTCGTCGTCCACGACCATCACGCGCGGCTTCATCGTCCGTCCCCCCCGGCGCGTGCCCCGGCGGGGACAGAGGACGCCGGGAAGCACGCGACGAACCGCGTCCCCGCGCCGACCTCGCTGGTGAACGTCAGCGTCCCGCCGCACTCCTCCTCGACGACCCGTCGGCAGGTCGCCAGCCCCAGCCCGCACCCCTTCCCGATCGGCTTCGTCGTGAAGAACGGCGCCGAGACGCGGTCGCGGTGCTCCTGGGGGATCCCGCACCCGTCGTCCTCGACCACGAGCTCCGCCCCGCCCGTGCCGCACCGGCACCGCTTCACCTCGACCCGGATACGGCCCCGCTCCCCGACGGCGTCCAGGGCGTTCGATACGAGGTTCGTGACCACGTCGGAGATGCTTCCGGAATCCCCCAGGACGTGGGGCACCCCCTCCTCCGCATGCACGTCGAGGATGACCCGGCTCCGGTCCCAGCGGTGCCGGATCAGGTCCAGGCTACGCCGGACGACCTCCGGAAGGTCCGTCGGCACGGGCGACCCGCGGCGCTGCCGGGAGAAGACCAGCAGACGGTCCGTGATCCCCTGGATCCGGTGCAACGCCTCCCCGAGAAGATCCATCTGTTCGCGCTCGCGCTGGTGCATGGGGGGCGCGACGTTCCGCTTCAGGAGCGAGAGGAAGTTGATCGCCCCGGAGAGCGGGTTGCGGATCTCGTGCGCGACCCCCGCGGTGATCTCCCCCAGGAGGGCGAGCCTCTGCTGGTGCTGGTGGCTCTCCTGCAGGCGGATCCGGTCCGCCTCGCTCTGGCGCAGCTGCCGCACGATCGCGCCGGCGAAGTGGATCAGGCAGAAGACGGTGATGGCGAAGGCGGTCAGGACGCCCGCCAGATGGAGCCACGCGCCGGGGATCCCGCCCCGCGCCGCGTCGCCCACCCAGGGATGGGACGGCAACACCCCCGTCGCCTCGCCGATCGCCATCGCGGCGAACAGCCCTACCGCCCCCGCCCCGATCCCATGGACGACCCGCAAGGGGAGAAGCATCGCGGCCAGGACCACGAGGAAGGAGTAGAAGATGAAAAACGGGTTGGAAACCCCTCCCGACCAGTGCAGGAGGAGGGTCAGGAACACGAGGTCCGAGACGATCTGGACCCCGACCTGAAGGGACGGACTCCGGGCCGCGCGTACCGCACGGAGGAACATGGCATTGAGCCCCGCGAACGCCGCGACCGCCACGCACAAGGCCGGGTAGTCGACCTGCGACGAGGCGGGAAGCAGGAAACGGCTCACCCCGATCGTCGCCAGAACCGCGACCAGGGCGAGCCAGCGGAGCCCGACGAGCCACTCCGCCGCGGCGGCCAGGCGCTCCCCCTCCAGGGCGCCGGGGCGCCCCTCCCTGGAGGAGAAACGGATCTGGGGAAGCCGGATGTCGACGACACGGCGCCTGCAGAGGAACACCGTCACGATCCCCGCCAGGAACACGGAGCTCCCGACCCCGCGCATGATATGGAATAGGGGGAGGCGGTCCGGCCAGGCGCGCGCGAGCCAAGCCCTCTCCGCGATCTCGTACCCGCCGAACAGCACGGTCAGGAAACCGACGCAGAGAAACACCAGAAGGGGCAAACCCCCTGATTTCTCGCGCCCCGCGGAGTTCTCCGCGCCCGCCCCCCCGTGGACAACCACGCTCATCTCATGGCCCGATGCCATACCGGGGTGCGCAACGCACGTGCCATGTCGGGATTCGTTGACAACGGTAGGGCATGGACTTCAACGGGGCTTCAGAACCTCAAGGTCGACTGCATGTACACCATCTGCGCGTCGTCCTGCCCGCTCGCGGCGGTCCGGGTGTCGGCGAAGAAACCGCCCGTGAAGAGACGGGAGTACCCGCCCTGCAGGAACCAGTAGGGGGACCCCTTCCACTTCACCGTCAGGTCGATCTCCTGGCCGACATCCTTCGAGATCCCCGGCTGCCCCGTGACTGTGCTGCGCGTCACACCCCCCGTCGCCCCGTAGAGGTGGTCGCGGCCCGTCTCCAGGCGGAAATCATGCCAGTCGAGGAAGACCGACAGATCGTCGCGCGGCTCCACGCCGATCTGCACCCGGTTCGCGACGATGTTCCGGCGCCCGACGAGGTCGAGGTACCCGTGGTACTCGTGCCCGAGGGGGTGGAGCTGGTCGAAGGTTTCCTCGTCCCCGTCGCCGGGGTCGTCATCGCCGGTCGCGGCGTCGAAGTGATAGACGCCCCGCGGCTTCCACGGCGCATCGGCGAGCTGGTACCCGAGCCGCGCATGCCATGCGTTGGCGCGCAGGTCGTCGGAGCCGCGCTGCCCCCCCTGGAGGTTGAGCTCCGTGCCCCACTCCAGCGCCCCGGGCCCCACGACCATCCCCTGCTTCGCATACTGGAACCCGCTGGTGTACAGGTCGGTGTTCCGGACGCGCGCGGAGGCGACCTCGCCGCCGCTGCGCCTCTGATCGCGCGTCCAGAGGACGTAGAGATCGAACGGATGCCCCTCGATGAAACTCCAGGTCGAATACAGGCCGTGCATCTCCAGATCGTTCTCGTCGGAGGAGGGGGACTCGGCGACTTTGGACGCCAGGAGATCCACCTGAACGACCTCCCACCGACGCCGGACGCGCAGGCCGTCGAAGGCGCGGCCGACGTTGCTCCAATCGAGCGGGGAGATCACCTTCTGCGTCCCGTACCCCCACGCCTGGCGCCCCGCCTGCAGTTCCCACGCCCCCGCCCCCTTGAACCGGACAAACCCCTGGTGCAGGTCCAGGCCGTCGAGCCGCGACGTCGTGTTCCCGGTCGACGTCGTCGGGTTCCCGCCCCAGTTGCGCGAGTCCTGGATCTGCAGGAACGCGCCGGTCGTGGCGGTCGCCTCGATGTCGGCTTCCAGACGGATGCGCGACCCGACGAAGTCGTTGTCGTCGCCCAGCCGGTCGTCGAAGTCGTAGTCCGACTGCACCTCGCCCCTCTGCCGGACCTCCCCGGACACCACGATCCTCTGCAGGGGAAGTCGACTCTCGATCCGCAGGGGATGCCCCGCCCGCTCCTGCGCCAGCGCGGTGACCGCCGCCAGCGCCCCCCAGACCGCCGCGAGGAACGCCGCACCCGCGAATCGCCGCGCCCGCGTCCGATCGACCATCGCCGATCCCCGAGCAGCAAACCGCTTGCCCGGGCGGGCGCCGTCCAGACGCAGACGACGCCGCCGGAACGCGGAGGAACCCGCGATCCGGCGGGAAGATCCGCGGAAAACCCTTCGGGACCCGGTTACCCGGACCCTCGCGGGTCCAGGATCGAGCCGGTGAACAGGATCGCCCCCGTCCGCGTATCGACGATCGCAAAGAAGAACGGCCTGTCGCAGATGAGACGGAAGGGCGGTTCCTCCGGCTCCTCAGACTCTGCGAACGCCATCACCGACGTCACCGCCGCCGCCTCGGTCCCCTCCTCGTCGACCTTCACGTACGCCTTGTGCCGGACGTCGGAGATATAAACCGGGCCCTCGATGCATGAACAGATCCCGGAGAAATCGGCACCCTCGCCGAATGCCACTTCCATCCCGATCCCCTTCAGGGTATCGACGAGGCTCTTTTCGTATTCGATCTCGAACCGCGGGAGACCGACGGTTCCCTCCCTCTCCCCGAACGCCCCCATCCACCGCGCCCAAGTCTCCGCGGTCAGACCCGCGTGGAACAGATCCTCGGCGCCCTCGTCGGGCAGGAATACCACCATCTCCGCACGCCTGCCCCCATACGGCAGGCGCACCGCCTGGAACCGATCCCCCCGCAGGTACCCGAACTCGCCACGCTGCGACATCATCGGATGCCCGGTCCGGCGGCCGTCGGCGAGCGTGAACGGGGCCTCGCGCGTCAGGCCCCTGTCGAACCGCCGCGCCCAGGTCCCTTTGAAGTAGACCGCATTGATGAGGTACAGGATCGCCCCCCGCGGGAGGGGGTCCGGCACGATGGAATCGATCTTCCCCCTGGTGTTCTCGCGGACCCAGGCGTTGATCGTCCCGGGTGCCGCGGGGGAGGAGAAATCGATCGCCTCGACGCGGGCACCGTAGTCCCGGCGGACGAGGTCGAGGAACGTCTGCTGGAACGGGATCCCCTGGCGGGCCCAGACGGAGTTGGCGATCGCGAGTTCCACACGGGGGTCCGCCGAGCGCAGGGTCTCCAAAAGGGCGAGGTCGGCTCGGGCGAGAGCGTCCGTCCCGATCCCATCGACCCCGAGGGTTCTCTGCATCTGTGAGAGGGTCTCCCCGCCCGCGCCGTGGAGGACCATGCGCAGAGCCGTCGAGACGCTCAAGGGGGAGATGAAGACGTTCCCCCCGGCACCCTCGCGAAGGAGAGCCCGGTGGAGATCCAGGCCGAAGCGGTTGCTCCCCGCAACGGCCTCCTGGATTTCATCGGCGCAGGTACCTCCCAAGGACAGGGCGGCCAGAAGTGCTCCGCTACACGCGGCCATGGACGTTCTCATCGCTCACCTCCGCATCCCATACACACACCGTGCTCCCGTGCATGCCTCGCACACACATGGACGCTAAAGATCTTGTGACAGTAGGAGCAGTCTTCGGGACCCACGCCTGCCCGCCGCGCCTCCGCCTCACATTCCGCCGAGCAGTACAATGCCGAGTGACGCGTGGCCCGACGGGCCTCGCGCGCGGCCCGTCGGGTCTCGGAACGACCGTTGGGCGACCCCGAGATCATCCGCACACCGAAGTCGCGAGCCCAGGAATCGATCCGGTTGTCCGGACCGTTGATCCGCGTGCCGGTCAACTTCGTCACGACCGGCCTGTTTGGAAGATCGGGGAACCCCTGCCGCTCCGCCTTCGTCAGGAGGGCACGGACGGAGGAGGGGAGCACGAAGCGCGGTACGGCGTGCGCCACGAAACGGCACTCGGCCAGGGAGTTCTCCCCGCGGAAATCGATCGGCTCGGCGGTCACCAGGTACAGATTCACATCGAAGACCCCCTGGCCCGTGCTGAACTTCAGGGGATAGACGATCCCCTCCGATGCGAAGGAGATCCGCAGGGGGCGCAATCCCCCCTCCGCGGCCAGGGTCCCCTCCCCTTCCGTGGGATGGATCCTGATCGCCAGCCAGACCCAGTCCCTCTCGACGTAGTACGCCATGTCCCCCGGCGGAACGGTCCCGAACCCGTTTCCTCCCAGCCATGCGTCGAGAGCCGCGGCCCCTTCCGACCCCCGGGTCCGGATCGGCTGGATCTCGTATGCCCCCACCGTCGCCTTCGGCAAGAGATCGATCCCGACCGGCTCCTCATCTCCAAAACTAGGCACCTGCTCACTTTCTGAGGCAACGGGAAGAGGGGGGTTCGTCTGCTTCTCCCACGCTTCGAACATGTCCACGAATATGTCCGGGTCCTCCTCCTCGTAGCGGTCGGGCACGGCGGGGACCGGTATCACCCATGCAAGCGACGCGGGGAGCGCCTCCCCCTGCGCTGGGGTCAGGCGGTAGTCGACCTTGAGAACCAGATCCTCGCGCCCCTCCTGCCAGAATACGATCGCCTCCTGGGCGGTCTCCTCGTGACTCCCCTTGTAGTCCCGAGGCGCGCAGATGCACGCGCGCGCCCCCGCCTGAAGCGCCCCCAGGGCCGTGACCGCGAGAACCCAAGTCCGGATCGTTCGGCTCATCCCGTACCTCCTTAGAACCGGCCCCATTGCCTCATGTCGTCCCGAGGAGCCAGCGAGTCGCGCCCGAGCGACGAGGGACCTGTGTTCATCGATCCAGCGCCCGACACAGATCCCTCGGTCCGCGGAAACATCGCGGCCCTCGGGATGACAGGAAGTTTCGGAACCGGCTCGCGATCTCCGCACCCTCACTGCTCCCACTCTGCGGCGAGCGACTCGGGGGCGTTTGTCTGGACCGTCTGCCCCGCCAGGGCGGTCCGGGTCCCTCCCCAGATGTCCCGGAACACAACCACCCCCTCCAGAACATCCAGACGCACCCAGTACCCCCTACGCGGATCCCGCGTGACCGTCAGGCGGCAGCGGGCGGACCCCGCCTCGGCGGATCCCGCAGGAGTCCGCACCGAGAGCCCCTGCCCCGTCTCCATCTCCACGGTTCCCCGGCACAGGCGGCAGGCAGAAGTGCCCGCCGGTCCGCCCGCAACGGCGAGATCCAGGACGCTCCCTTCCGCGACCCGGAATCTCGATCCTCCGCGCAGACGCAGGTCCGCATCGGCGCCCGACGCACGCACAAGGCCGGGCTCCAGCCACCGCCCGGCACCGATCCCCGGGCCGCCCCCCTCCCGCCCGCGCAGGAATCTGCCCGCCTCGACCCGCGCGACAGAGTCCGCGGGGGGCACGGGCGGGAACATCGGCTCCGCGCGCCACAGGGCGGCCACTGCAACGGCCGCCGCCGCGATCGCCCCACCCCACGCCAGGCGGAGCCTCCAAACGCGTCCGCGCCGCGCGGCCCGCAGTGCCCAGAGAGCCCCCCCGGGGGGGCGGGCCGGCTCCCCTTCCGCGAAGCGCCGCAACGCCTCCGCGGCGCCCTGCAACCGCGCGGCCTGCCCACGGCAATCCGCGCAAAGCGCAAGATGAGCCTCGAATCCGGCACCCTCGCCCGCGGGCAGATCGCCACAGGCGTGCAGGGCCAGGGTCTCCTGCGCCGGATGCCCCTCCCTCATCGGCCGATCCTCCCTGCAAGATCCCGGAGCCCCTGCCCGACCCGCGCGTGCGCCGTGGAGACGGCAACACCCTGGAGATCCGCCACCTCCTGGAAGCCGAGCCCCTCCACGACCCTCAACCAGAGAGCCTCGCGCACGCCTTCCTCCATTCCGTCGAGAGCATTTCTCACCGTCACACGCTCCTCTTCCTCCAACACCGCGCCGCCGTCGGCGGGGACCCGACCCGCCCCTTCACGCCTGCGTCGCCTCGCCTCCGAGCGCCCCCGTTCCATCGCGAGGTTCCTCCCGATCGCCAGGAGCCAGGAGAGGAACGTCCCGGTCCCCGCGAACGTCCCGCGGCGCTCCCACGCGACCACCCATGCCTGCTGCGCAAGTTCCTCCGCCTCGTCCGGCCGCCCCGACAGCCGCAGCAGGTACCGGTAGAGACGCGCGTGGCAAGAGGCGACACGCGCGTCGAAACACGCGGCCTCCCCCCCGCTCTCGTCCGACGACAACCGCTCTCCCGGCATCCCTCGCCACGACTCTACGAAGGAGTTGCCGCGCCCCCCGCGTTTTTCGGGGCTTTCGCAACGAAATCGGGTTACCGGTGCACGAAGGCCGCCTTCGCACCCGGCCCGTTCTCCATGAAGTTCCGGATCCCGATCCGCATGTCCTCGGTCCCCACGCACTCGCCGAACTTCCGGGCCTCCAACTTCAGCCCCTCCTCCAGCGTCCCCCGGGCCCCCGCGAGGATCGTCTCGCAGAGGATCGCGTCGATCCGGCGGCTGAGATGCCCCAAGTCCAGGGGAGGGAGCGCCGCGGGAACGCTGGGCAGGGGGGCCCGCGGGAGACCGGGCGCCTTCCGGCTCCCGTCGGCCAGGGCCCTGGCGATCCCGACCGCGGCGTCCAGCAGATCCCCCTCGCAGAGTTCCTGGACGAGGCCGATCCTCTCCGCCTCCCCGGCGGAGACCGGCCGGCCGGTCCGGAGGATCTCCGCACCCTTCTCGATCCCCACGATCCGTGGGAGCCTCTGGGTTCCCCCCGCGCCGGGGATGATCCCGAGGTTCGGCTCCGGCTGCCCCCCGAGAATCCCCATCCCCCGGCGGGCGATCCGCGCCGTACACGCCATCGCCAGCTCCATCCCCCCGCCGAACGCCACGCCGTTCAGGGCGCAGACCACGGGTTTGCCGAGCTCCTGGACAAGGTTCAGGACCGCCTGGGACTCCAGGCAGGTCCGCTCCCCATCTTCCGCCGAGGCGATCCGGGACAGGAACCGGACGTCCGCGCCCGACACGAACGCCTTCACGCCGAATCCCGTCAGGACCGCGGCGCGGATCGCGCCCTCGGCACGGATCTCGCGCATGCGCTCGGCGATCTGCTCGAACGCCACGGCGTCCAGCGCGTTGAGGAGCTTCGGGCGCCGGATCACGACCACGGCCACATCGCCCCGATCCTGGCGGAGGACGACCGGGACCGTCCAGGGCCTACCCGATGCCGCGCGCTCCCGTAGGCACTTCCCGACGGGGAATCCGGGATGGGTTTTCGCATACGCCTCGACCAGGGCCAGGGAGGCCGCCGGGCCCAGGTCGTTCATCAGCCGGAAGGGCGCCTTCATGTCCAGGGCGTTCTCGACCGCCATCTCGAGGTCCGCGACGTTCGTGATGCCGCTGTCCAGGACCTCTGAGACCAGGCCAAGATAGGCGCCCCTCAGGGCCTCCGCGATCCGCCGCTTCCGGTCCTCGGGGACCCGGACCTCCTCGCCGCGCCCCGGGGTCTCCCAGGGCTTTCCCTCGGCCATCCGCCGCTTGAGGAGCTCCGGCGCGCGGAACCAGGG
>JACQRN010000206.1 GCA_016206515.1 Planctomycetota bacterium
GCCGCCATCTTCGACCAGGGCACGTCCTCCAACCCCTCGGGAATCAGCCGCCCAAGAAGTTCGTCCAACCCCGTGGTCTGCCACAGCAGATGCCAACTCCCCGGGACGATAGAATCGTCCCCGTGGCCGACACGTCGAGCGCGGATTTCGACGGCTATGCCGACTGCCGCGTCCTGGTTACCGGCGGCGCGGGGTTCCTGGGGAGCGCGCTGGCGCGGCGGCTCGTGGAACTCGGCGCGCGCGTCACGGTGATCGACGCGATGCTCCCGGAGATGGGGGGGAACCTGTTCAACCTGGACGGGATCCTCGACCAACTCACCTTCGTGAACGGGGACGTGCGGGACGAGGCGCTGGTCCGCCGCGAGGTCGCCGCCGCCGAGGTCGTCTTCAACCTCGCGGGGCAGATCTCCCACCTCGACAGCATGGAAAACCCGCGCCAGGACCTCGAGATCAACTGCGCCAGCCAACTGTCGATCCTGGAGGCGTGCCGCAAGGACAACCCGGCGGCGCGGATCGTGTACTCCGCCACACGCCAGCAGTACGGCCGGCCGCAGGTGCTCCCGATCGACGAGAGGCATCCGCTCCTGCCGATCGACGTCAACGGGATCAATAAGATCGCGGGGGAGGCGTACCACCTCCTGTACGGGAAGGTGTACGGGCTCCAGGCGTCGTCGCTGCGCCTGACGAACTGTTACGGGCCGGGGCAGCTGATCCGCCACGCCCGGCAGGGGTTCGTCGGGTGGTTCGTCCGGCTCGCCCTCGAGGGGAAGCCGATCGACCTGTTCGGGGACGGGACCCAGATGCGTGACTTCACCTACGTCGACGACGTCGTCGAGGCGTTCCTCGTCGCCGGGCGCTCGGACGAGGCGGTCGGGGAGGCGTTCAACGTAGGGGGGGGCCGTCCGTTCTCCCTGAAGGAGTTCGCCGGTCTCCTGCGTGAGGTCGCGGGGGGCGCCTGCGAGGTTCGCACGAAGCCGTTTCCGCAGGAGCGCCGCCGGATCGATATCGGCGACGCGTACCTCTCTTCCGACAAGATCCGTGCCCGGCTCGGGTGGGTGCCGCGGGTCCCGCTGCGCGAGGGACTCGCGCGGACGGTCGCCTACTACCGGACGAACCTGGGGCGCTACCTGCCATGAAGGTTCCGTTCAACGACCTGTCGCGCGTGAACGTGCCTCTGTCGCGCGAGATCGCTGCGGCCGTTGACCGCGTCGTCCGCTCCGGGGCGTACATCCTGGGCGAGGAGGTTGACGCGTTCGAGGGGGAGTTCGCCCGGTTCGCGCTTTCGCGGTTCTCGGTCGGCGTCGCCAGCGGGACCGATGCGATCACGCTCTCCCTCTGGGCGTGCGGCCTGCGCCCCGGCGACGCCGTGGTGGTCCCCGCCCTGACGGCGAACCCGACGGTCGTGGCGATCGACCGCGCGGGGGGCGTCCCCTTGTTCGCCGATGTGGACCCCGAGACGTACCTGATGACCGCCGCGACGGTCAACGTGGCGCTCCGGGAGCAGTGCGACCAGGCGGGCGCGAGGATGCGCTCCGGCGGTCATCCGGTCCGGTTTCTCCTGCCGGTCCATCTCTACGGCGCGCCGTGCGCGATGGATGCGCTCTGCGAGTTGGCCGCGGAACGTGGCCTGACGGTGATCGAGGATGCGGCCCAGGCGCACGGCGCCTCCTGGGGAGGCCGCCCCGTCGGGACCTGGGGGAAGGCGGGGTGCTTCTCCTTCTACCCGACGAAGAACCTCGGGGCGCTCGGGGACGGCGGGGCGGTGGTCACCGACGACCCGGGGATCGTGGAGCGCCTCCGCCTGCAGAGGTTCTACGGCCAGAGGAACCGGGTTCGGCAGGACGCGCTCGGCCTCAACAGCCGCCTCGACGAGATCCAGGCGGCGATCCTGCGCGTCAAGCTGCCGCGCGTGGAGGCGTGGAACCGCGAGCGCGTGCGGCTGGCGGACAAGTATCGCGCCGCGCTCCCCGCGCGATATCCCGTCCAGGCGCTCCCCGAAGGGGGGAAGCCGGTCCACCACCTGTTCGTGATCCGCGCTCCGGAGCGCGCTTCCCTGCGCCAGGGGCTTGCCGCGCGCGGGATCGAGACCGGTGTGCACTACGAGGTCGCCGCGAACCGCCACCCGATCCGCGCGGCGACCTCCCCGGCGTGTCCGGTCTCCGAACGGCTCGCCGGCGAGGTCGTCTCCCTTCCTCTCTATCCTGGGATGCGCGCCGACGGGCAGGACGAGGTGATCGCGGCGCTTCTGGAGTGAGCGGGATCCGTTCCCTGGTACTCGTTCGCTCCTGCCCGCTGCCGGTTTCATCCTCCTGCATGGCAAGGCGGAGCGCGAGTATAGGGGGGGGCGCGTGAGGCCCCAACGGGAATGATGTAGTTCTTGACGGGTGTGGTTCTCGTGATAGCGTCCCACCGATGTTCGGTGCCCCTCTCATGCGACCGCAGGTTCGGGGTGTCGGACCTTCCATCCCGTGGTGGTTGGTGGGGTAGGCGGCGGTGTTGGCGGGTCGCGCATGGGGAGGTTTGTGCGCTGCGCTCCTGGCGGCGGGAGTCGCCGCCTTGGGGGCGCAGATCTTTCGGACCCGCTCGTACCCGCCGGAGACGTACATCGTGATCGGGAACGCCACGACGGTCGTCCACGCCGCCACCGGCGGGCCCTACCGCGAATACAACCCGATCCGGGGGTTCACGCTCCCGGCGACCCTGGCTGGCACCCACATCCTGCTGTCGCCGGGGAGGCCACTCGATCCGATCCGCCCGTTCGAATGCAACCTCGTGGCGTTCCTGTCCCTCCTGGTATTCCTGGTGTGCACCTGGGGGATTCTGGCCCACGCCGTGCCGCGCCAGGTCGCCTGGCTGGGGGGTGCCTGTGTGCCGTTCCTGCCCCTGGTGCGCGGGGAGTCCCTGGTTCTGGCGGCGGACCTGCCGGGGGCCGCGCTCTTCGCGGGGGCGTGCTGGCTCTGGTGGGTCGGGCGGGGGGCCGGCCGGAGGATGGCCTATGCCGCTGCGGCGCTGGTCCTGGCCGTGGCGCTCCTCCTTCGCCATACCCTGCTGCTGTTCGTGCCCGCGTTGGTCGTTGCGGAGGCGGTCTACGGCGCCTCCCCGTCCGTCCGCGGGAGGGCGGGCCGCTCGTTCCTCCTCGGCGCGGTCCCGGTCCTCCTGTTCGTGTGGGCGACTGTGGCCGCCCGTGCGGTGTTCGGCTCCAATTCCTGGGGCGATTCGTTGGTGTGGTTCGCGGGGCTGATGGCCGGGGAATTCCGGGGGAACGTCACGGGGAACTCCATGCTCGGCGGGGAGGCTGGCGGGGGAATCGGGCCGCTCCGCTTCCTGGGGCAGGCCGTGGCGATGAACGGTTGGGTCCCGGGGGCGCTTCTGGCGGTGGGGGTTCTGGGGGGCGCCCTGCGGTTTCGCGACCTCGCCTGGGGGGGGCATCTGGTCCTGGGCGGGACCTCGGCACTCCTCTTCTGCGCCGTGGACACGCGGGGAGTGCGGCATCTTCTCCCCGCAAGCCCGTTCCTCTGGGCGCTGGCGTTGCGGACGGCCTGGGCGCTTACGCTCCGGCTCCCGTCCCGCGCGCGGGGAACGGCGCTGGTACTCCTCCTCGCCGCGCCCACGGCCTGGGGCGCGGCGAGGTGGCATGTTCGCGAGTGGGACGCGGTTCGGACGCGCGGTTACGCCGGGGAGGCGGCCCGCCGGATCGCGCGCGGGACACGGGACTGTCCGCGGATCACCTGGTGGGGGCGGTGGGTGAATGTCGGGTTGGCGGATCGCCCCGGGGACATGCCCCACCTGCAACCCTCCGCGATGTCCGCCCTCGTCGGTCGCCCCGTCGGCGAGAGGTACGGTACCGTCCCGTCGTTCTACGAGCCGGCGGTCCGGCCCCCCTTCGCGGCTCTCGGCTCCGGGCGCCGCCTGCGCGGAGCCCTCCCGTTCGCCCGGGCGGGGGAGGCGCTCGTCCTGCCGTGGACCTACGAGCGTGAGACCTGGGTGCACGAGGGCCTGGCGTTCGAGATCCTTCGCTTCCGGACGGAGAGGCTCGCCACGGCCCGCGCAGGGGGCGTTCCCGTGTATGTGGGATCGGACGGGGCGGCGCGCGCCCTATGGGAGGTCGGGACGCTCCGCTGCGATCTTCCCGATGTCGAGGTGTACGCCGACGGCCTGCCGCTCGGGCATACGTCGGTTGCCTCGTCCTTTGCGCTCGCCTCGCCTCCGGAGGAGGTCGTTCTGGTCCATACCGATGCCGTGGGTGTGACGGTCGAGGATCTCATGGCGCCCGGCGGCTGATCTTGTGTCGTCCGTTGTCGGCTGCGCCGCTACGATGCCCGGCGTGTCCGGTCCGGCCCCCTCTACCCCCGCGCACCCCCCGTCGATCACGGCGTTCTTCCCCTGCTACCACGACGGAGGGACGATCTGCAGCATGGTGCTCCTGATGCGCTCCACCCTGCGCCCCCTGGGGATCGACTATGAGATCGTGGTTGTCGACGACGGCAGCAAGGATCACAGCCGTCTGCTTCTCCGGGAACTCGCCCCCCATGTGCCGGAGTTGCGCGTGATCGAGCACGAGAGCAACCGCGGGTACGGGGGGGCGCTGCGCACCGGCTTCGCCGCGGCGCGCAAGGACTGGTTCTTCTATACGGACGGCGACTTCCAGTACGACGTGTCGGAATTGCATCTCCTGCTGGAAGCCTGGTCGGACCAGATCGACCTGGTCAACGGTTACAAGGTCCGCCGCGCGGATCCGCTGCACCGGAAGATCCTGGGGCGGCTCTACCACTGGGGGAACCGGTTCGTCTTCGGCCTGCGGCTGCGCGACGTCGACTGCGACTTCCGGCTCATTCGGACAAGCCTCCTGCAGTCGCTCGACCTGCGCTTCAACAGCGGCGTGATCTGTCTGGAACTGATCCGCAAGATGCAGGACGCCGGGGCGCGGCTGCGCGAGGTTCCCGTGAGCCATTACCACCGCGCCTACGGGAAGTCGCAGTTCTTTCGTGTCGGGAGGATTCTGCGCGTGGTGCGGGACCTCGTGCGGCTCCGCCTGCAGTTGTGGCGCGGGACATCCCGGAGGTGAGGGCGGAGGAATACGGGATCCTCCTGGCGCGCGAGACCACGCACTGGTGGTACCGGACCCTTCACGCCCGGGTCGTCGAGGTCCTGCGGTCCGGTGCCCGGTCCGGGGACCTGCTTCTGGACGCCGGGTGCGGGACGGGGGGCTCCCTCCTGCGCGCGGGGGCGGCGGTCCCCGGGCTGCGGTCGCTGGGGGTGGACCTCGCGCCGGAGGCGCTTGAAGCCTGTCGTGCGCGAGGGGTCGGGCCGCTGGTCCGCTCCGGCGTCGAGCGTCTGCCGCTGCGGGACGCTTCCGTCGACTGGGTTCTGTCCCTCGACGTCCTCTATCACGCGAACGTGACGGACGATCGTGCGGCCCTGGTGGAGTTCGCGCGGGTGACCCGCCCGGGGGGGCGTCTGATCCTGAATCTTCCGGCGTTTCGCTGGCTCGCCGGACGTCACGACGAGGCGGTCCAGGGGGTCCGGCGGTACACCCCGCGACAGGTATGTCTCCTCCTGGATCGCGCGGGGTGGTCCCCCGTGCGCGTGACCTGTTGGAACGCGGTCCTGCTCCCCTGGGTCTGGGTGGTCCGTCGGCTCCGGAGGGGGGCCGGAAGCGATCTCCCCCTGGGGGGGCGCTGGGCGGACGCGTTCCTGGCGCCCCTGCTGGGTCTGGAGAGGTATTGCACGCGGTTCATAACCCTTCCCCTGGGAAGCTCCGTGTTCGCAATTGCGGTCCGCAGGTGACACAATGAACCGGAGGTATGCCGCGCCAGTCATGAACGTCGTCCTCCTGCGACCTCAGGATCCGCTTGGCATGGTGGATGTGCTGAGCCACGTCCTGCCGACGAACATCGGGTATCTCGCGGCCTATGTGAAGCGGGACGGGTTCGATGTGCAGATCTGGGATTACGAGGCGGAACCGTTCGAGGCGGGTGCCTTCCTCGACCGGATCCGGGTGGCCGACCCCGCCGTGGTCGGCATCAGTTGCATGACCCCCACAATCATCAACGGGCACCGGATCGCCTCCCTGGTGAAGCAGCACTTCCCCCGCATCCTCACCGTCGTGGGGGGCGCTCATTCGTCTGCCCTTCCGGAGGAGACGCTGCGGGAGTTCCCCGGTTTCGACGTCGTGGTCAACCAGGAGGGGGAGGAAACGTTCCGGGAGATCTGCCGCCACGTGCGCGACGGTGCGACGCTGGCGGGGATCGACGGAACCACGCGGCGGGAGGGGGATGGGATCGTCCGCGAGAAGCCCCGGCCGTTCCTCGCGGAGCTGGACGACATCCCGTTCCCGGCCCGCGAGCTGTACCACCGCACGAGCCTCCGGTATGGGCACTCGACGCGCGGGTTCTCGAACGCGCTCAACACCACCGAGATCTTCACGTCGCGCGGCTGCCCCTACAAATGCACGTTCTGCGCGATCGTGGCGACCTTCAACCGATCCCTGCGCCTGCGCTCCCCCGGCAACGTCTTCGACGAGGTGGCGGAGGTGCAGAAGCGATACGGTGTCGAGCATGTGGTGATCGCGGACGACACCTTCGGACTGTACCCCGGTCGGATCCCCGCCCTGTGCGAGGGGTTCCGCAGGCTGGGGCTGCGCTCCTGGAGTTGTGACACGCGCGTGGATTGCGTCAACCCCCAGATGTTGTCGCTCATGAAGGAGTCTGGGTGCACGAAGGTGGCCTTCGGGGTGGAGACGGGGAGCCCGCGCTTGATCGCCCTGAACCAGAAGAAGATCCGTCTGGACGATGTGCGCGTCGCCGTCCACGCGGCCCGGCGGGCCGGGATCCGTCATGTGGAGGCCAACTTCATCGTCGGGAGCCACCCGGACGAGACGATCGAGGACCTCCGGATGACCGCCGATCTCATCGGCGATCTCTCCCTGTCGTTCGTGTCCATCTCGGTGACGGTTCCCTATCCGGGGACCCCGAACTACGAAATCATGGACCGCGAGGGGCTCGTCTTCTCGAAGGACTGGTCGAAGTACGTGATGTTCGGCCAGACCCCTTCCTGGCGCACGCGCCACTTCTCCGCGGAGGACCTCCTGTACCACCAGCGCAGGTTGAACCGCCAGTTCTACCTTTCCCCGGCCTACCTGACGCGCACGTTGCTGTCCCTCCGGAGTCTCGAGGACCTGCGGTATTACGTGAAGGCCGGGAGGGCGTTTGTGCGGTGGGTGTTCGGGGGATCGGTCGTCCCCGACATGCCAGTCGCCGGATCCTCCTGATCCGGATCGTCCGCCACGGGTTCCCTATACTGGGGGCGTGGCCGGCCTCCTGAGCCGAATCTTCGGCGACGCGAACGAGCGGAACCTCCGCGCCCTGCGGCAGGTCGTCGCGCGGATCAACGCGCGCGATGCCGAGGCGAAGGGACTGCCGGACTCCGCCTTTCCGGAGCGGTTCGCCGCCCTGCGCGAGCGCCGGAAGGGGGGGGCGCCGCTCGACACCCTGATCGAGGAGTCGTTCGCCCTGACGCGCGAGGCGGCCCGTCGCGCGATCGGGTTGCGACCGTTCGACGTGCAGCTGATCGGCGGGATGGTGCTGCACCAGGGGAAGATCGCCGAGATGGCGACCGGCGAGGGGAAGACGCTCGTGGCGACGCTCCCGGTGGCGCTCAATGCCCTGGACGGAAAGGGCGTACACCTGATCACCGTGAACGACTACCTCGCGAGGCGCGACTGCGAGTGGATGGGGCCGGTCTACCGGTTCCTCGGCATGAAGGCGGGGGCGATCCAGGCGGACATGGATCCCTCCGCGCGCCGCGAGGCGTACGCCTGCGACGTCACGTACGGCACCAACAGCGAGTTCGGGTTCGACTACCTGCGCGACAACATGGCGGTCCGGCGCGAGGACCAGGTGCAGCAGCGCGGGCGGCACTACGCGATCGTCGACGAGGTCGACTCGATCCTGATCGACGAGGCGCGTACGCCCCTGATCATCTCGGGGCCCGCCGAGGAGTCGACGGACAAGTACGCCATGGCGGACCAAGTGGCGCGGAGGCTGACGCCCGGGGAGCACTTCGAGATCAAGGAGAAGGAGCACCACGCGATCCTCCTGGAGGATGGCATCCACCGGATCGAGAAGGAACTCGGCGTCGAGAGCATGTACGCGGAGCTCGAGATGGACTGGCCGCATCACATCGAGCAGGCGCTGCGTGCGTCTCACCTCTACCGGCGCGACAAGGAGTACGTCGTACAGGATGGGGAGGTGATCATCGTCGACGAGTTCACCGGGCGCCTGCAGCCGGGACGGCGCTGGTCCGAAGGGCTCCATCAGGCGATCGAGGCGAAGGAGAAGCTTCGGATCAAGCGCGAGAACCAGACGCTCGCGACCGTCACGATCCAGAACTTCTTCAAGATGTACGGGAAACTCTCCGGCATGACCGGGACCGCCTCGACCGAGGCGGACGAGTTCCACAAGATCTACCGGCTCGAGGTGGTCGTGATCCCGACGAACCGCCCGATGCGACGGATCTCCCACCAGGACAAGATCTTCCGGACCGCGAAGGAGAAGTACGAGGCGATCGAGGAGGAGGTCGCCCGCGTTCACGAGTCGGGCCGCCCGATCCTCCTCGGGACGACCTCCATCGAGAACTCCGAGATGCTCTCCGGGCGCCTCAAGCGCCGCGGGATCCCGCACGAGGTGCTCAACGCCAAGCAGCACGCGCGCGAGGCGCAGATCGTGGCCGAGGCGGGCGAGAAGGGGCGCGTCACGATCGCCACGAACA
>JACQRN010000224.1 GCA_016206515.1 Planctomycetota bacterium
CCCACGGTAGCATCCGGGCGACAGGGCGGGAACGGATGGAGGGGGGCGAAGGTTCCAGCCGTTAGAATGCTGGGGATGCGCCACGATGTGCTGGTCCTGGCGGCTCTCGGGGGCGGGATCCTGCTGGCGGGCTCTCTCCGTGCCGGGGATCCGCTGGTTCCCCCGGCACCCCCTGCACCCGCCCCGGCCGCGCAGGAATACACCCCCGAGGGGATCGGGCGGACCCTCGGCCTGACGTTCGCCAAGGTCGAGAGCGCCCACTTCGTCGTGCACTCCTCCGCTGGGCAGGCGACCGCCGCCGCGGTCAGCGCGCGCCTGGAGGCCGCGTACGGCGCCTTCTGCGAGGCACTCGGGATCCCGGACGGGACGTCGTTCATCGAGGGGCGCCTGGAGGCGCTCCTGCTTGCGAACAAGGCGCAGTACGACCGGCTGATCGACCTGCGCCTGGCGGACCCGCGGGGCGCCCCGGGCGCCGAGTGGGAGCAGGTCGTGCGCGTGGCGAGCGGGTTCCGTCTGGGGCCCTACAAGATCGCCCACCACGGTTCGGGGCCCCCCGCCGCGTTCCGGGAGCTGTGCGCGCACATGATGGCGCACGCCATGCTGGAGGAATATCTGAAGCACGCCGGCTGCCCCCTGACGCGGGAGTCGCGGTTCCCCTTCTGGCTGCACGAGGGGCTCGCTGCGTACGTCGACCGGCGCGTGAGCGGTTCGGCCGGCACGTACTGCATCGCCTACGGGTCGCGCGAGTCGACCGCCAATCCCTGGCGGGACGAGAGCCACCGGTGGGAGGGGTTGATCCGCGACGGCGTTCGCGCCCGCCGGGAGGGGGCGCTCCCCGATCTGCGCAAGGTGCAGCAGACCCCGCAAACTTCCTTCGACCACCCGATGCGGGCGATCGCCTGGAGTATGGTCGGCTTCCTGGTGGCGGAGGACGACGCGAGGGAGCGGGGGAAGTTCCGCGCCTTCCTCGAGGCGATGGCGCGCGCCGATGCGGTCGACGCATCGCTCGACGGGATCTACGGGATCCGGGATGTGGAGGCGATGGACGACAAGTGGCGGCGGTGGGCCAGGAGGCAGGGCGGCTCCGGCGGGGGGGAGTGACCAGCATGAGGGGAACACGAATCGTGGCGACGACGGGGCTCCTTGCGGTCCTTGGCGCGTGGGGTATCGCCCAGGATCCCGCGCCGGCGGGGACCCCCGCGGCGGGTGCGCCCGCGGCGCGTCCGGGCGAAACCCTCATGGATGTCGACCGCCCGTTCGACGAGCGGCTGCGCAGCGTGAGTCGCGAGGTCCAGGTCCAGCGGCTCGAGGCGTACAAGGCGTACCTCGCCGCGCACCCGCAGGCCGCCGACGTTGACGCCTGCCGCCGCCGCATCTTCCAGATGTGCGCGACGCTCCGCCGGGACGCGGAGGCGGTCGAGTGGTGCGACAAGTACCTCGCGGACGGCACGGATCGAGGGGGGCGCCTGGAGGCGTTCCTCCACAAGGCAGCCTGCCTGGGGTGGACGGCGGGGGGCGAGGAGGGGGTGCTCGGGGCGCTCGAGGCGGCGTACGACGAATTCCACGCCGTGCAGGAGCAGGCGGTCGTCCAGGTGATCTTCGGGACGATCCTTCCGCTTCACGTCGATGTCGCCGCGCGGGCGCGCAAGTCCGACCGCGCGCTGGCGCTCCTGGGGCGCGCCGAGCAGGACTTCGGGGGCGCGCAGGGGATCGGCCAGGTCCTTGGCCAGTTCCGCCAGCAGCTCGAGGTGTTCACGAACGCCTACACGAACGGCCTGCGCGGCATCCAGTTCACCGCGATCGACGGCTCGGCGGTGGATCTCGCCGCGATGCGGGGGAAGGTGGTCCTGGTCGACTTCTGGGCGACCTGGTGCGGGCCGTGCATGCAGGAGATGCCGAGCGTCATCCAACTCTACCGAGAGAAGCACGACGCGGGGTTCGAGGTGATCGGGATCTCGCTCGACCAGCAGCGCGCCGCGCTCGACCAGTCGATCGAGCGCCTCGCGATCCCCTGGCCCCAGTACTTCGACGGCAAGGGGTGGGAGAACGAGATCTCCACGGCCAACGGCATCCGCAGCATCCCGGCGACGTACCTCGTCGACAAGGAGGGGAACCTGCGGTACGTCGGTCTGCGCGGGGATGCGCTCCGGCAGGCGGTGGAGCGGATGCTGAATTAGGCTGTCGTCCCGAGGAGCCTTCGAATCAAGGCGGCGCGACGACAAGCGTCTACGCCGGCGGCGCCTGGACCTCGGGTGCCGCCGGTTCGCTCCCCCGGTCCGTCGCGTCCGGCCCCTCGACGGAGCTCGGGGCAGGGGTGTCGTCCGAGGATTCGCCGATCGCGGCGCGGCCGGGAAGCCCGAACTCGGACATCGCCGGGAGGTCGTCAAGCGAGGGGAGGCCGAACAGCTCCAGGAACCGCCTGGTCGTGCCGTACATCAGGGGCCGCCCCGGGGTGTCGGAGCGTCCCGCGATCCGGATGAGGTCGCGCTCCAGGAGCCCCTGGAGGACCGGCCCCGCCTGCACCCCGCGCACCGACTCGATGTCGGCGCGCGAGACCGGCTGCCGGTAGGCGATCACGGCGAGCGTCTCGACCGCCGCGACCGTGAGCTTCTGCGAGGCGCGCGATGGCCGCAGCCGGCCGATCGCCTCGGAGGCGCACGGGAGCGTCACCAGCCGGTACCCGCCGGCGACCTCCTCGATCGAGAGCGCCCGGTCCCCGCCGCGGTACCGCTCCCGCAGCGCCTCGACCGCCTGTTTGACGAGCGTCGGGGACTCGAACCCGAGCACCTCCCGCAGCCGGTCGGCGGAGAGGGGGGAGTCCGCGGCGACGAGGATCGCCTCCAAGAGCGCGTCGGCGGACGGCACGGGCCATAGGATACACGCCGCGCTGTACGCTTCGCGCTTCGCGCCTCGCGCCCCTTACAATGCGCGGATGCCCGACCCGCGCGCTCCCGACGCTCGCGTCCACGACGCCCTCCGCCCTATCTCGTTCCAGCGGGGGTTCACGTCCGCCCCGGCGGGGTCAGTGCTGGTCTCGTTCGGGAGGACGATGGTCCTGTGCACCGCGATCGTCCAGAACGAGGTCCCCGCCTGGCTGAAGGGGAAGGGGCAGGGGTGGCTGACGGCCGAGTACTCGATGCTCCCGGGCTCCTCCCCGGAGCGCAAGCAGAGGGAGGCGACGCGCGGCCGCCAGGAGGGGCGCACGCAGGAGATCCAGAGGCTGATCGGCCGCTCCCTTCGCGCGGTGGTGGACCTGGCCAAGTGCGGCGAGAGGACGATCTGGATCGACTGCGACGTCCTGCAGGCGGACGGCGGGACCCGCACCGCGGCGATCACGGGGGCGTACGTGGCGCTCCACGACGCCCTGAAATGGATGGAGCGCAGGCGGATGCTGTTCGACTGGCCGATGCAGGAGAGCGTCGCCGCGGTCAGCGTCGGGATCGTCGACGGGAAGATCCGTCTGGACCTGGACTACGTTCTCGATTCGTCCGCCTCGGTCGACCTGAACCTCGTCATGACCGGCAGCGGCCGCTTCGTCGAGGTCCAGGGGAGCGGCGAGGAGGCGACCTTCGGCGCGGACGACCTGGCGTCGATGCTCGCGCTCGGCCGCCAGGGGATCGAGCGGCTCACGGAACTCCAGAAACAGGCCTTAGCGCGGTAGTACTCGTGACGATCCTCCTCGGCACGCGCAACGGCAAGAAGGTGTGGGAGCTCCGGGAGGGGCTACGCTCCGTCGGCGTGCCGCTCGGGGATCTCCCGTCCGGCGCCCCGGAGGTCGAGGAGACCGGGACGACCTTCCGCGCCAACGCCCACCTCAAGGCGCGGGCGCTCTCCCGGTGGGCCGGGGAGTGGGTGCTCGCCGACGACTCGGGGATCGAGGTCGACGCCCTCTGCGGCGCGCCGGGGGTGCGCTCGCACCGCTGGGCGGGCGAGCCGCCCGACGACGCGCGCAACAACGCCCGTCTCCTCGAGGAACTGCGCGGGGTCCCTCCGGCGGGCCGGGGCGCCTCCTTCCGGTGCGCCTTGGCGCTCGCGCGCTCCGGCGAGGTCGTCGCGGAGGTCGAGGGGGCCTGCCGGGGGGTCGTCGCCGACGCGCCGCGGGGTGCCAACGACTTCGGGTACGACCCGCTGTTCCTGTATCCGCCGCTGGGGAGGAGCTTCGCGGAACTCTCCCCTCATGAAAAGCTGAAGGTCAGCCACCGCGGCGAGGCGCTGCGCTGCCTCGCGCGAGTGTTGCCGGGGCTGCTCCGCGCCGCGTCGGAGGCCGGATGCTGACCCCCGGCGCAGTCGATCCCTCGCGGATCCGGAACTTCTGCATCGTGGCGCACATCGACCA